>JASLHP010000349.1 GCA_030149625.1 Solirubrobacteraceae bacterium | reverse complement strand
GGCGAAAGCATGGGCGGCTGCTGTGAAGCCGGAACGAGACACGATCATGACGCATACGATGTGATCCCCGGTGTCCGCGTCGATGAGAGCGGCAGCCTTCTCCTTGACATAGTCGATGGAGACGGCGTCGCGTTGGTCTGTGCACTCAACAAGGTAGGACACCGGGGCGAGCGTGTCACTGCGGGTAGCGACGATGTCGATTTGCGTGCCTGTTATGAGTCGGTTGGGACTGACCGAGTATCCGGAGAGCTTGAGGAGCTGCGTCACGAGCTCTTCGAACGCGCGACCTTTCTCGTGTTGCGGCGAGGGGACCATAGAACCGGTGGCTAGGGGGCGCGGCGTGACACGCTATCGGGCAACGGGCGATGATCGGAATTCATGCGCGGAGCCTAGCGAAGCGATCGGCGTTTCGATCGGCGAAACGACGCAGGCACGACATCGATCTCGACGAGGTGCGGCCACAACTCGAACGGCGGCGCGAGGAGATACGCGAGCGCATCGCCGCGCTTGCCGCCCGTCCTGAGCTGGGAGCCGCTCAGGGTTTCGGCAAGCGCGTGGGCGACGGGACAGTGGAGGCGATCAGCCGGCTCGTGTCTGATAATTTCGCGACGTTCTACGACGCGTACCGGACGTGGATCACGCGTGGCTTAGCGCCCCGATCGTGGCGGATGCTCAAGTGGAGGTGGAGCCCGCCGAGCACTCGCAAGCGTCCGCCGGGCAACGCGCTCCAGCCCACGCGCCGGCAGAGACATCCGGTGCAGACCTTGTGTCCGCAGGCGCCCGTTCTGCGCATCGATCTTCACGGGATCAAGCGTGCTCGCGCGGTCGGGCAGCTGGCCGGCGCCTCACGCACGCCTCACAGGGAAATCCCTGGGGAAATACGCCGTCCCCGTGACACGCTTCAAACACTCGCATTTGCAGGACTTCTGCGATGCCGGAGGAGGGACTCGAACCCCCGACACGCGGATTATGATTCCGCTGCTCTAACCAGCTGAGCTACTCCGGCCCGGATGGCGCAGGAGTTTAGCCGCAGGGCGCGCGAGGGCCTTCGCCGCTAGCCTCGTAGCGCGATGAACCCACCGATGTTGCTGGCGGTGCCGAACGTCTCCGAGGGACGCGACGAGGAGACGATCACAGCGATCGCGGCCGCGTTCGCGGGCCAAGGCTCCGAGGGTGTGCGGGTGCTCGACATACACAGCGACCCCGACCACCACCGCTCGGTGTTCACGATCGCTGGTCGTGCCGACAGGCTCGTGGATGCGTTGCTGCGCGGCGCGCGCGTTGCGGTCGAGCGGATCGACGTGATGACCCGAGGCGCCGCCGATGCCGGGCAGCATCCGTACGTCGGCGCGCTCGACGTCGCGCCGATCGTGTACGTCGACTCTGGCGAGCGAGGTGGCGCGTGCGCGCACGCGCTGGTGCTGGGCGACCGTATCGCCGAGGAACTGGATGTGCCGGTGTTCCTCTACGGCGAGCTGTCCGGCGCGAACGCTGAGAGAGCACGTACCCGTGCGCGGCTGCGCCGCGGCGGCGTTGCGGGGTTGGCGGAGCGCCTGGCCGCGCGCGAGCACGGTCTGGCGCCTGACTTCGGGCCCACGCGGTTGCATGCGCGCGCGGGCGCCACGCTCGTCGCCGCGCGCCCGCCGCTGGTTGCGTTCAACCTGCAGCTCGCGCCTGGGGCGACCCTTGCGCACGCCAGCGCGCTGGCGGCGCTGATCCGCGAGGGCGGCGCGCACGGACTGCCGGGAGTGCGCGCGATCGGCGTCGAGCTTGGCGGCGGCGTCGCGCAGGTCTCGATGAACGTCGAGCGACCGCTCGAGGTGCCGCTGTCGGTCGTCGTCGCTGCCGTTCGCGCCCACGCTGAGCTCGCCTGCGCCGAGCTCGTCGGGCTCGCTCCCCGCGCGGCGCTCGAGGGCTTCCCGGCCGACGTGCCGATCCCGGGCTTCGATCCCGCTCGCCACTTGATCGAGAACGCACTAGGCTGCTGAGTCATGGCTCAAACACGACGCAAGCGGCAGACCAAGCACCGCGGCAACGCGGCTGGCGTGATCGAGTCCCGCGGGCGCACAGGCCGCAAGCCCACGCCTGGGGAGAAGAGCGGCGACGCGGCCGTGCTCGCGCGCGAACGGGAGCGAAAGCTCGACAAACGCGACCAGCCGCCGAGTTGGCGCGCCGCGTTCATCAAGGCGATGTTCGCCGCGGTCGTGCTGGTTCTGATCGTGACGGTGCTGCTGCACCAGTCCTCCAAGCAGGCGTTCCCGCTGTTCCCGATCGTGCTCGTCTTCTATACGGTCGTCAGCTACTACACCGATAAGTGGGTCTACGACCGCCGCCAGCGCAAGAAGGCCAAGCAGGGCGGTGGCGGAAAGGCGACGGCGCGATGAGTGCCCTGGACGTGCGGGCGTTCACGGTTGGGCTCGTGCAGGAGAACTCCTACATCGTGCGCGCCTCGGCTGACACCACGCGCGCGGTGTTCGTGGACCCGGGCGACGAGCCCGAGCGGCTGCTGGCGGCGGTCGACGCGCTGGGCGTCGAGATCGAGGCGATTCTCGTCACGCACTGCCACTTCGACCACATCGGCGCGGTCGCGCCCGTCGCGCGCGCCACGGGCGCGCCGGTGTACTGCCCGCAGCTCGAGCGTCCGCTGCTCGCGGACATCATGCGCTGGACGCCTCCCGGATTCGGGCC
>JASLHP010000315.1 GCA_030149625.1 Solirubrobacteraceae bacterium | reverse complement strand
CGACTCGATACGGAATGTGCCGCCGCTGTTTCCACCTTGTTCGATCATCGTTTCGACGAGCCGAGTCGGGTCGCAATGGTGGTCGCTCGCGAGCTTGTCGCTTTCCGCAGGGAGCAGCTGGATCGCATATTGCTCGTGGGTGGCTTCGCTCGACGGGGTAGATCTCGGGACTTCGGCCCGTTTCGCGGTCGAGCCTACTTCGTTGAGGCCGGGGTTGGCTGGTGTGGGGTTGGCGCAGTAGCTGAGGTAGTCACCATCCTGTGTGAGGTGGTACTCGTAGTCCTCGACGCCGGCCTCCGCCGCGTAGTAAGCCTTCTTCTGCGCTCGGTCCGTCTTGGTGAGGTGGATTTCACCACTCGCGGCCGTGAACGCGGCGACGAGCAGCAGCGACGTGATGAACATCACGCTCACGACGATGATCATCGTGACGCCGTCCTCGCGGCGAAGCAGCTTTGATGGTGATGGAGTGATCATGTCTTTTCAGTGCAGGTGAAGTTGCGTTCTGCTTCCGATGCTGGGGCCAGGCGAAGGATCGCGGAGTCTTCGAATGCGATTGGTCGGTAGCCTTTGGCAAAGACGCCTTCGTTGCCTTCCGGCGCGAGCGTGAAGCTCACCGCCACCTTGGTGACAGCTTTGAGTTCTTCTTTATTGGCAAGTTCGGTTGTTGTCATCGGCGTCGGGTAGAGTTCGCCGTATGGCGTCGTCGTGTCTCCCGTAGGAATCGGGTCACTCGACTTGTAGTAGCGGTAGTAGCGGAAGACGGGTACTTCTTTTCCTTCTTGGGTCGTGCGCTTGACGCCTTTCAGGAGCAGCACGGTTGTTGGCGTCGTAGGTTCGGCGGCTTCGTAGCTTGGGTAGGGGGCGACCCAGGACTTTTCCGTGAGTGTTCCCGTTGCTTTGTTGAAGATGATCTTGCGCTCGCGCACTTCCGCGAGGGACGCCGTAGGTTCCTTGTACACCGCGTTGAGCGGGCTACGTTCGCTGAGGAACAGGAGTTCGTTTTCGTTGCTTCCAAGTTTGATGGGGCGTGTTTCGACCTTCACGCAGGCCGAGTGGAGCTCGAGCATGATGTTCTCGAGCGCGACACGGCCGGCCTGGTCGAGATGCGCGCGTTCAGTAGTCAGTTTGACGTCGCTCGTCGTGAATTCGAGGATCGAGAAGGCCGCGCCGGTCACCAACAGGCCGATCAGCATCGAGACGAGCAGTTCGATGAGCGAAAAGCCGTGCTCGTCGAATAGGCGTTGTATGTACGGGTGTGTGGTCATCAGCAGGGGGTCGACGATTCTTCGGCCGAGCCGAGATAGATCGTTTCTTCGATGCCGCTCGCGCTGACGATGTGAATCGCTTTCTTTTCATATCGGCGCTGCTTCGCGGGCGAGCCGACTTTGGCCGTCACGCAGAGGTTGTAGGTGCCATACGGGAGCGCCGGATGCGGCATTGCGCCCGCGGTCGTCGTGAACGAGCGCTTGACGCTGCAGCCCGTGTCGGTGACACTGCCGGAAGCCCCGGTGAGAAGTTCGGAGCTCGAGCTGGTGCCGCTGTAGACTTTCAAGCTGAGTCGCGGCAAAACCAGCGAGGCGTGGCCTGTGCCGCCGGGTGGGATCAGAACTTCGTTTTCTGGTCCGAGCGCCGGGGGTTTGTCTGCTTCGCAGGTGCCGGGGTAGATCGTGTAGTCGGTCGTGAACGGATAGAGCCCCGTGGTCGTGATCGAGGAGGCGTAGACGCCTTCGCTGCCAAGAATGGCGTAGCTGCTCGAGTGTCGCGGGAACCTGTTGAAGGTCGTCATGCCGGAGTTGAACAGGACGAAGCTTTCCCCTTCGCCTTCGGTTCCGCCGCCGAAGGCGAGTTCGAGTTTGCCGGCGCGACCGAGATAGTAACCCTCCTTTGCGGTGTTCTCGGCGGCGATATAGACTTTCTGGGTGACGGTTTCGTCTTCGGCGGTGTTTTCGTAGCCGTTCGGATCGACGTAGCCAAGCTTGTGGGCGTTGATGCCGTATTCGCCGCCGGAGGGCAGCGCGATCACGGCGCAGCCACGTGTGGAGGTTTCGAGCGTGTGCGCGGTCGTTTCCGGTGCGGGGCCGGTCGCGGTGACCGTCGCGCCCTGCACGGGGGTGCCGGATTCGGTGACCTGCACGATCAGGTTCGACCCGGGCGGCGGGCTGATCACGCCGGTCTCTTCGACCGCCTTGATGGAGCCAGGCCACGTGACCCTGGAGGTCGTCTGCAGGTAGTTGGCTTCAGCGGTGCTCGAGCTGCAGCTTTCCGTGGCGGTGCTGTCGGAGATGTACGTCGCACTCGATTCGATCGTGAACTTGGTGTTGCCGACCGTCGCCGAGGACGTCTGCGGGTGGCTGCCCAGCGCCGCGAGCACGTTGACCGGCTCGCTGCGCAGCCGCTCCTCGTCCTGCTCGGCGAGCGCGTCTGCCTGTGAGTGGGCACGCTGCAGAGCCGTTGCGCGGGTGCTGCTGTTGAGGCCCGAGAACGTGCCGACGACGATCAGACCGATCAAGAAGGCGCTGATCAGCACCTCGATCAGCGTGTCGCCGCGCTGAGAGGCGAGATGGGGCAGCCTTACAGGGAAAGTATCGATCATCACGAATGCTGGATTGAGGTCCATCGAGCGCTTCGGCACGCAGCCGCTCTAGCTTGAGGCTTCGCCCTGATCAGTAGAACGCCGCGGAGCGCCCGCGCGGATGCGAAGCGGGGTTAGAATGCCGCTTCCGTGGCGCGTGCCGTTCGGACGGAAGGCCCGAGAGCGATCGGCACCGAGGACCCGGGGGACTGGTGTATCGGTAACACGGTGGTCTCCAAAACCGCAACGCGAGGTTCGACTCCTCGGTCCCCCGCTTTGGCCTGACCCCGGGAAACCGGGGTTTTTGGCTTTCTGGAGCCGATTGCGGGATGATGCGCGGGTGGCGGCGACCCGCATCGATCTGCTGGAATCCGCTCGAATCGATCCCTTTCTGTCCCTAGAGCTGTCCCCTGAGAGGCGTTCGGCTCGCTCCCGCAAGGGCAGAACGGCCCGCCAGGCGGGGCGACGTGCGGGAGCTTGGTTCGACTCCTACGGTGCGAGTCTGTAGCCGACGTCCCATGTGAAGGCACCCATCCGACTGCGCGTGCGGCTGCGAGGGCGCGTCGTACGCGGCCGCCGTGCGTGTCCACGGTTGCGCGTCGTGCCGGCTGCGCGGTAGCCCCGCACGTCGCGCAGCAGCTCGTGACGCGTCCCAGACGCGCTCCGGGTCGTGGCCATGTACTCAGGGAGGGCGTACTCGCGCCTGCGGAGGCGCACGGGCATCGGGCCGTACGTGACCGTACGCGTGTGCGGATCGACCGTCAGTTCGCCGTAACAGGGGGCACCGGAGCCGCGAGCTCGACCGAGCGCGGGATACGTCGAGCGTCGTGCCTCGCACCCTTGCTCGACGCGGTCGCGCCGAGCGATAGACGCTCGCCGAGCTGGCAATGCAATCTGTCCTATGACGACGAAGGAGCGTCTACATCGACTCGTGGACACGCTGAGCGACCGAGAAGCCGAGGAGGCATCGCGGTTGCTCGACGCGGAGCTTCAAGCGCAGGCGCAGGTCGAGCGTCACGGCGAGACCGCGGCGCTGCCAGAGGGGTGGGGTACGACCCTCACGGGCGAGCTGATGTAGTAGCGGCCGTCCGTCGCTCGCGCGCAGCGCACTGACGACGTGCTAGCCGACCATCACCCGACCAGGTTCTACTCACACGGGCTGCCTCCGGCTAGCGCCGTTGTCGGCATCGCCCCGCCCGTCCACAGCCGTGCTTCTACGTCCGGCCTTCGCCCGCCGGATGCGCCACAACGTGTGAATCGCCGCCGGAGCCTGGCCGAGAATCCAGCCTGTGCGCCAGAGGTAGGCGCGAGCCAGCCCGAGCCTTCCGCGCCGAGCGAGCGGTGACCACCACCGCATGTAGTCAGGCCGTGGAAAGATATCGCTTGCGGTGATCATGAGCTTGCGCCTGATCCCCGTGTCGGCGGAGAGCAGTGCGTAGAGCTCCTCGGCAATCACATTGTCTTCGCGGCGGATCTCGTGCTGGAACGACCGCACCTCACCGAGACCGAGTCTGCGAGCCAGATCTCTGCCCTCGGGCACGAGCCGCAGGCCAGCAGCGAACGCAGTGACGCCCCGATACGCACGCGCGAGCTCCAGCGCCCGGGACCATTCTGCCTCCTCGACAAAGGCGAGCGCTCGCCGCAGATCCTCAAACGGCTTGCCGTCCACCATGTTCGCGTGATGCGCGGCGTGCAAAGCCAAGTGCAGCAGCACGGTGTCGCGATCGGGTACCCGCAACTCGACCCCAGCGATGACCTGCCGCTCAGTGCTCGCGGCGAGCCGACCCCAAATCGCGTCCGGGTCTTCTTCGAGCCCTGGCAGCTGACAATGAAGGTCCACCATGCCGCCGCGTGGGCGGCTGAATGCCGTACCCCCTGGATCGAGGGATAGTGGCGTTGGCATCCACGGGTAGTGCTCAGCGAAGCCCAGCCGTTCGAGCACGCTCACCGCACGCGCCCGGTTCGCGGGCGCCACCATAAGGTCAGAGTCGCCGTAGGGACGCACCTCGCCGGGATAGAGCCACCTTGCGAGCACCGGCCCCTTAAGCACGACAGTGCCGATGCCCTCATCGGCGAACGCGCTCGCGATCTCCGCGGTAAGCGCGTCGACGGCGAAATTACGCGCGCGCTGCCGGTAACCCTCGTCACGCTCGTCGCTCATCGGAAGGCCATAGCGACCGCTGGCACGATCGCATGGTGCCGCGCGGGAGAGAGATGCGACGCCCGGTTGAGGGGCCGAGACGGAGTTCGATGTTGGAGATGGTGATTCGCGTGACCCGCAAACGTCTGGTGGCTCGCCAAGATCGCGATCACGCTCAGCCCGCGTGCAGGACGACCAAAGCTGCGACCCCGCTCACAGTCGGCTCGCGCCACCTGTGTCTGATCCTCGCGTGCCACCCGGGGCCGCTCTAACTCTGGTCCGTGTCGTGTCGTGCACCTGCTCATCACGCACGTCGCCTGGCATTCACGCCGCGCCCCGGACGTTCAACGTTCCAAGTCGAAACGTGCCGGCGACCATCATTCGCATTCGTTTTTGGAATTGCATTTTGTGCCTACAAGTAAACCACTACCAACTTTTTCGCTGCAGATTGGGCCGAAAAATCCCCCTTCACTCCTACAATATTCATTACAGATTTTTTCGTTTACGGTAAATTCTTTGGCGGTTGTGCATGCACATGGTTCTTTAGATTTTTCTTTTTTGTAACACTGGCAACAAGTGGCTCCTGATGCGGCCATCGCTGGTGTCGCGGCGGTCGCAGAGACGATCATCGACCCGGCTGCGGCGGCGGCGCCGTAACGCGCGACCCGGCCGATCGCTTCCCGGCGAGATTCACCGGGGATGGTGCTCTGCGTGAGTGCGGGCTCAGCGTCGAGCAGATCCTTCTCGCGCAGCTCGTTAAGCGCACCGGCGGCCAGCTCCTCGCTTACCCTGGCGAGTACGGCTAGCTCAGCCAAGTCGTGCTCACCGTCGCAATGCCGCCAGACGCAAGCTGCGATTGGGCTCAAGCAATGAGCGGTGTGGCTCTCTTGATCGTAGAGGAGAAGCTCCTCGCCGACCGTCTCTTCGAGAAGACCGCCTTGACGTGCTCGTGGTAACGACCCGTATTGGTGCATTGATCAGCCCTCCGTCCTATCTCCTTACGTATGTATGGCCCGATATGGGCTCTCGTGCTGATCGAGTCTCGACTACCAGTGCTCTACGTCAAGTCGTCCACGTACTTCGTCCTCGACACGGAGGAAAGATGGCCTATCTAAGCCAGATCGCCATCTGGCGGCGGCTGGGGGAGATCGTGCCTTTGTCTCCCATCCGCGTCGATCCATGATCGGTAGAGCGAGCTGCCGCACGCTGAGTCAGGTCAGCGCCATCTGGCTGCGCGACGACAACCACCGGGCGCAGCTATCGCGTTGCGCTCTTGCCCGGAATGGCAGCGCGAGGTTCGACTCCCCGGTCCCCCGCTTGGCCTGACCCCGGGAAGCCGGGATTTTGGCTTCTGGCGACGAAGGAGCGTCCACATCGACTCGTGGACACGCCGAGCGACCGAGAAGCCGAGCAGGCATTGCGGCTGCTCGACGCGGAGCTCAACGCAGACGCAGGTTGAGCGTCACGGCGAGACTGAGATCGCAGCGCTGCCATAGGGGTGGGGCATGGCCGTCACCGGCGAGCCGATGCCCGATGTAGTGGTTGCCGTCCGTCGCTCGCGCGCAGCGCGCGAAGCGAGTAGGCAAAGGACGCCCGGGTCGTGTCGAGCAAGCAGCGCTCGCACCTCCAGTCGCAGCGCCTTATGATCGCTGTCGTGAGCGGCGCGCGGCCGAATGTCTTCGCTGAGAGGTTCGGCAGGGAACGCTCGGGCGTGCGGGCCGAGCGGGTCGTGGAGGCAGCGGGGGGCGAGCTGCTAGGCGGGACGCTGTACGAGCTGGCTCCGCGCCATGAGGGCGTTCCGCTGCACATGCACCATGGCATGGAGGAGCTGGCCATCGTGATCTCCGGCCGGCCGACGCTACGGACGCTTGACGGCGAGTCCGAGCTCGCGCCCGGGGACGTCGTTGCCTTCCCGCGTGGTCGTCGAGGTGCCCACACGCTGGCTAATCGAACCGACGAGCCTGTGCGATACCTGATGGTGTCCAACAAGGTGATGCCCGAGCTGGTGGAGTATCCCGAGGATGGCGCGATCCGCGCCCTGACCCGAGGCCGGTTCGACCCGCCCACGGCGGACGAAGATCCGGCTGACCGCCTGAATCTGCGGTTCAAGCGCTCAGACGCCGAGGAGCAGTAGCCGGCGGCGCCACCCGGGGACGCACTTGAAATGAATGGTGCGTCGCTCAGTTTCTTTGTTCGGGGGGCCGATTCACGTGCTAAACTCCATAAATCTGATCGGAAATCTGATGAAGATCGACGTACACCAACACCTCTGGACCGAACCGCTCGTGCAGGCGCTGTCGGCGCGCAGCGAGCTGCCGTTCGTCCGCAACGAGAACGGGCTGACGGTGCTGTACCTGGCGGGCGAGCGGCCATATGTGATCGACCTGTCCTGCGAGGCTCCGGATCAGCGTACGTTGCTGGTCGAGCAAGACGGCATCGACCGGGCGCTCGTGTGCCTGTCGAGCCCGCTGGGGATCGAGTGGCTGCCGCGTCGGCAGGCGCTCGTGCTGATCGACGCCTATCTCGAAGGGGCGCTGGCGCTGGAGGAGCCGTTCGGCGTTTGGGGCGCGATCGCGCTCGATCGGGCCGATCCCGATGATGTCGACAGCGCGCTCGATCGCGGCTGCGTCGGCGTGTCGCTGCCCGCGGGCGCGTTCGGCAGCGTGGAGACGCTCGCCACCCTCGGCCCGGTGCTCGCGCGCCTGGAGGCGCGCGAGGCGCCATTGTTCGTGCATCCGGGTCCCTGCGCCGGCGGCCAAGGGCCGCGTGCCGCTCTCGACGCGTCGCTCGGCGAGCCGCTCTGGTGGCCGGCGCTGACGGGCTACGTCGCCGGCATGCAGACCGCGTGGCTCGCGTTCCTGGCTGCGGGACGCAAGCGCCATCCGCGTTTGCGTGTCGTCTTCTCGATGCTCGCGGGACTCGCGCCGCTACACGCGGAGCGGTTGTCCTCGCGCGGCGGGCCCTGCCCGCCGCTGCCCGATCCGCTCGTGTTCTACGAGACCTCGTCCTACGGCCCGGAGACGGCGCGCATGATCGCTGACGTCGTGGGCGCCGAGCAGTTGCTGTACGGATCGGACCGGCCGGTCGTCGAGCCGGGCGAGCTGGGCATGCCGGGCGAGCTCGCGTGGGAGTCGATCGTCGCGAACACGCGTCGCGCGCTCGGCTCGCCGCTCGTGGCGGTGACGAGATGAGCGCGCTCGCACGCGAGATGGCGGTCACGTCGTCGGCCACGACGGCGGCGCCATCGCCGGCGGTCGATCAGCGGGAGCTGGAGCGCATCGCGCGCCCGCGTGGGCGCGATCTGTCAGGTCCTGAGCTGCAGGCGTTCGTCAACGAGCTAGCCGACCGCCCGGAGCTGTGGATCGATCTCGTCGAGCACGATCGCACGCAGCGCGTCTACCAGGAGCTGCTCGGCGACGATCACCTCACCGCTTGGCTGATCTGCTGGATGGACGAGCAAGACACGGGCTTTCATGACCACGACGTGTCGTGCGGTGCGGTGGCGGTCGTGAGCGGCGCCGTGCGCGAGGAGCGCCTGGCGATAGACGGGCCGCCGCGCAGCGCAGTCTTTCGCGCGGGCGCGAGCTTCCATTTCTCGGCGTCGGACATCCATCGTGTCAGCCACGCCGGAGCTGATCCGGCGGTGACTCTGCACGTGTACTCGCCGCCGCTGCTGCGGATGGGCGCGTACATGGTCGGCGAGGACGGTGTGCTCGTGCGCCATCCGATGTCCTACGAGGAGGAGCTGCGCCCGCTCGCCGTCGAGGATCGGTGATCTGGCTTGCCGCCGGCGCGGCGTTCGACCGCGCCGTCGCGGGCGATCAGAATCACGCTGACGAGCTCCGGCGCGAATAGTCCGTGCTCGATGACCCCCGGCGCCGCGCTGAGCCTTGCGGCCAGCTCGCGAGGGTCCGCGACGGCTCCGTGGTAATCGGCGATCAAGCCGCCGTCGGGGCTCTGCGCGACGCCGCGCAACCGCGCAGGTTCGAGGTTCAGCAGGGTGCGCTGCGCGCCGAACACGAGCAGCTCGAGCGGCACCGGCGGCGCGAGCTGGCGTACCGCCTTGTTCTCCGAGGCGATCACCACGAAGCGGGCTGCCGCCGCCGCGACGATCTTCTCCCGCGTGTGTGCGCCGCCGCCGCCCTTGATCAGCCATCCGCGCTCGTCGATCTGATCGGCGCCGTCGATCGCGATGTCGAGCTCGCCGACCTCGTCGAGCGTCTCCACACGCAAGCCGAGCGCGCGCGCGACCTTCTCGGTCGCTGGCGAAGTGGCCACGCAACGCAGGTCTTCGCAGCCGCGTGCGACGATCGCGGGAAGCAGGTGTGCGACCGTCGAACCCGTCCCGAGGCCCACGCGCATGCCGTCTTCGACCATCTCGGCCGCGACGGCAGCGGCCGCGCGCTTCTGCGCGGATACGTCGCCGTCGCTCAGTTGCTGTTGCCGCGCAGCCGCACGAGAGGACGCCATGGCGCGGACGTTACAGACCCGGCTGGCGCCCTGAGACGCACGCGGTCCGGTGAGGCCGGTCCGTGCAGCAGGAAGCCCTGGCCGACTGCGCAGTCGAGCTCTCGCGCGAGCGCCAGCTGGCGGTTCGTCTCGATCCCCACGGCGACCGCCGTCAGGCCGGCCTCCTTGGCGAGCGCGATCGTCGCGGCAAACATCGCGCGGCGCTCCTTGTCCTGGTGGAAGCTCTCGGTCAGTGCGCGGTCGAGCTTGAGCACGTCGAGTGGCAGGCTGCTCGGCAGGCCGAGCGAGAGCTGTCCGAAGCCGAATTTGTCGAGCGCGATCAGCACCCCGAGGCGCTTGAGGTCCTTCAGCGCGGAGCGCGCGCGCTCAGGGTCGCGCAGCACAGCCTCCTCGCTGATCTCCAGGCACAGCGCACGGCCCGGAAGCCGGAAGTGGGCGAGCTCCTCGCGCACCCGCTCGGCGAGGTCGAGCTCGGTCAGCTCGCGCGCTGAGATGTTGACCGACAGCGGGATCGTGATTCCGGCCCGACGCCAGATCTCGGCTTGCGCGCACGCTTCGTGCAGGACCCATTTGCCGATCTGCACGATCAGCTCGCTGTCCTCGGCGGGTGGCAGGAATGCCGAAGCCAGCACCGTCGTGCTCGCGGCATGGCCGATGCCGGTTGGTCGCCAGCGCACGAGCGCCTCGACGCCGAGCGCTTGACCGCCGGCGAGTCGCAGGATCGGCTGGTAGGCGAGCAGCAACTCGTGCTGGGGCAGCGCGTGGCGCAGGCGGCCCTCGAGTTCCAGGTGCGCGTCGAGCTCGCGGCGCAGGCTCTCATCGAACAACTCGAGGCGTCTGCCGCCCCCGTCCTTGGCCCTGTACATGGCGACGTCCGCCTCGCGCAGCATCGCCTCGGGATCGGTTTCCGGGTGGCGCGAAACCGAGATGCCGACGCTTGCGAGGATCGTCACTTCGGCTGAGCCCAGGGGGAAAGGTCGAGCGAGCGCGTCCAGAACGCGCTGGGCGAGCGCGAGCGCCTCGCCTTCGCCCTCGATTTCCTCGGCCAGGATCACGAACTCGTCGCCTCCGAGGCGCGCCACGGTGTCGCTGTCGCGCATCAGCTCGGCCAGGCGCTCGGAGACGGAACGCAGCAGCCGATCGCCCACCTCGTGGCCGAGGTTGTCGTTAACCGCCTTGAACCTGTCGAGGTCGATGAAAAGCAGCGCCACGACGCCGTCGCTGCGATGCAGGCGCGACAGCGCCTGGCGCGCGCGGTCCATGAGCAGCAGGCGGTTTGGCAGGTTCGTGAGCGGGTCGTGCAGAGCCTGGCGCTCCAGCCATACGCGGTCGGTCACATCCTTGCCCGCCGCGTACCAGCTGTCGCCGTCGCGACGCGCGCTCCACAACAGCCATCGCCACGAGCCGTCGCGGTGCTGGTAGCGAGTCGTGACGTTCTCGATCTCGCTCGTCGTGCCATCGCGCCCGAGGATCGCGCCCAAAGCCTGCTCGGCGTCGTCGGGATGCACGAACTGGCGGATCGGCCGTTCGCGCAGCTCCTCTCGCGTCCAGCCGAGCAGCGTCTCCCAGGCGGGGTTCAGGAGCGTGAAACGTCCCTCGGGCGAGATCGTCGCGAGCAGGTCGCTCGTCATCTCGAACAGGCGCGCGATGCGCGCCTTGCCGTCGAGCTCGGACTCGAAGCTCGCGTGGAGCTGTGTGCTCGTCGTCGCGTGGGAGCTCATTCCTGTTGAACACGTCGGCTCGCCAAGCTCGCTTACGCGGGACCGCCGCGCGTCATTGGACAGATAGACCACACGGTGTGGCCGAGCGGGGGATGCTCAGGAGGCGCTGCCGAGCGGCGTAGCCGGCTCGCCGCCAGCGCCTTGCGCCGGCGGCGCTACCAGCCGGGCTGAGTCGTCCTCGCCGCGCAGGAACCTCCACACCGACAGGCACATCAGCACGGTCAGGAAGCCCGCGCTCGTAGCGCACTCCTCGCAGATGGCGTGGATCGAGAAGAGCTCGCGGTAGGTCAGGTAGGCGCTGAAGCCGAAGCCCACGAGCGCCAGCGACATCGTCGCGAGCCTGCTCGTCTCGCTCTGAGGCACCAGCAACGACCCGAGGATCGCGATGTAGCCGAGCAGTCCCATCAGCGCGACTGGCACCCCGGCGAGCTTGGAGTAGACCGAGCTCTGCACCTTGATGCAGGCATTGCCCGCCGTGCACAGAGGCTTGATTTCGGCGTAGTGGACATACGTCAGGTAGCTCGCGAGCGCTACGCCGAGAACGGTGATGGCGATCAGCGCGATCCTCAGCACTCGCGAGCTCACTGCGGACCTACGCCTTGAGAAGCTTTTCTACGGCTTCGTTGATGAATCCCGGGTCTTCGGGGTTGCTGTATTCGAGCTTGCTCACGGTCCCGCCGCTGCGGCCGATCAGGAACGAGGGCGTGCCATCGAAGCCGGCGTTGCTCGCTGCCTGAGCGTCGGTGACCGTGACCTCGTTGGCCAGTTCGGTGTTGCCGCGGTCGGTGGTCCACTGCGCGAGGTTCAGTCCCGGTACCTGGCTCGCGATGCCCTGGATGTATTTTTCGGTCACGTAGCCCGAGTCCTCTTCTCCCTGCTCGTGGTAGAAGGTCTCGATGAAGTTCCATGCTTTGTTCTGCTTCCCGGCGGCGTAGGCGGCGACCTGCTGGGACTTGAACACTTCAGGTTCGCGCGTGGCTGTCTCCAGCGAGCGGTATTCGATCTTCAGCTTGCCCGTGCGGACCCACTTGGAGATGACCGTCGGCAGCGCCCCGAGCGTGAATTTCTGGCAGATCGGGCACTCGAGGTCGCCGAAGTACTGCAGGCTCACGGGAGCCGTAGGCGAGCCCAGCACGTTGCCTTTCTGCGGGATGCCACCGACCAGCGCGCTGACTTCGTGCACGACCGAGTTCTGTTCGTGCTTGCTCGACGGGATGCCTTTTTTGGATCCACCGCCGGTGGCGATGAGAATCGCGACGATCGCGACGATCACGACCGACGCCACGATGCCGAGCTGCGTCAGCCTCGTGCGGCGGGCCGCGCTTGCCGCCGCGGCCTCCTCCATTTCCTTGCGTTGCGAGCGCGCCTGCTCGCGACGCTCCTTGCGGGTCAGGTCTGCCTCGTCACTCTCCACTGGTGTCATACGAGGAACTTTTACAGATTTTCGTTCAAGCGCGCCTAAGGACGGTTTCGATAGGCTCGCGCGCCGATCGGCCGCCGATCGATCGATCCCCGCGACCTGCCACGATAGCGACGTCCCGGGAGGTCCGCGAGTGGCGTGCATCCGTCGTCCGCGTCTCCAGAAGCGCCCCCGTAGCTCAGCTGGATAGAGCATCGGACTTCTAATCCGAGGGTCGCTAGTTCGAATCTAGCCGGGGGCACTGATGTTCCTCGCCACGGTGCTGCTGTACCCCTGCGTGCTCGCGGCACTGTGCGCGGGTGCGGGGCTGGCCATAGACCGCTGCAGTGGCGGCTTCCTGGCGGCACCGCTACTGCTGAGCGTCGGCGCCGCCGCGTTGATCGCGCTCTCGCAGCTGAGTACCGACTGGCCGCCGATCGCTCCCGCGACGCCGTACCTGATGGCCGCGCTCGCGCTCGGCGGATTCGCGCTGGGACACGAGCGGGTGCGCGCGTTCGCGCTGGGACCGCCCAGGCGCGGCTCGCTGCCGACGGTCGCGATCGTCGTCTACGCGGTCGCGCTGGCACCCGTGCTCGCGGTGGGGCGCGCGAGCTTCTCGTCGTACATGGCGCTCGCGGACTCCGCCGTGCATTTGATCGGCGCCGACTTCCTGGTCAGCCACGGCCGCGACTTCGGGCATCTGGACCTACGCAACTCCTATGGACGGTTCCTCAACGGCTACTACGACACGAGCTATCCGTCGGGCGCCGACACGATGTTCGGCGGCAGCGCGAAGCTGCTCGGGCTGCCTCTGATTTGGGCCTTTCAGCCCTTCAGCGCGTTCATGCTCGCCGTCGCCGCCGGGCCGTGTTGGCTACTCGCCAGAAACATGCGGCTCGGCGCGACGTGGGCGGCGCTCGCGGCGCTCACCGCCACTCTGCCAGCGCTCGTCTACGCCTACGAGCTGTTCGGCTCGGTCAAGGAAATCGCGGCGCTGCCGATGCTCGTGAGCCTCGGCGCGCTCGTCGTCACCCACCGCAGCTGGCTCGGCGAGTCGCCCGCGCGCGCGATTCCCTTTGCGCTCGTGCTCGCCGCGGGCGTCTCGGCGCTCGGTCTCGCGTTCGGCGCTTGGGCGCTGGCGGCTGTGCTCGTGCTCGCGGCGCTGTCGATCGACCAGCTCGCAGGGGCCAGCCGCCCGCCTCGTCTCCCGCGCCGTCTGCTCGCGCTCGCCGCCGTCGCGGCGCTCACGCTGCTGATCGCCGCGTGGCCGACCTGGGCGGAACTGCCGGCGGCGCTGCGCGTCGCACGAGAGATTGCCTCGACGAGCAACTCTGGCAACCTGCACGCGCCGCTGCGCGCGATCCAGTTGTTCGGTGTGTGGCTGAACGGCAGCTACAAGCTGGCGCCGGTGGGCGCGGCGCTGCTGAGCACGCACGTGCTGGTCGCGCTGGCGTTCGCCTCGGCGCTGCTCGGCAGCGTGCACCTGCTGCGAATCCGCGCGCGTGCGCTGTTCGCTTGGCTCGGCCTGACGCTGCTCGCCTCGCTGGTCGTCAGCGAGTCCGTGACGACGTGGGCCGACGCGAAGACGCTGGTGCTCAGCTCGCCGCTCGTGATGTTGTTGGCGTGGGGCGGCGTCGCTGCGCTCTTGAGCTCGCCGCGCCGGCCCGCGGCCCGCCTCGCAACGGGAATGCTCGCCTGCGTGCTCGTCGGCGGGGTGCTTGTCTCTGACGCGCTGCAGTACCACAGCTCCGATCTCGCGCCTACAGCCCGCTTCGAAGAGCTCGCTTCGCTGAACAGGCGCTTTGCCGGCAAGGGGCCGACGCTGTTCACGGACTTCGACGAATACTCGATGTACGAGCTGCGCGACCTGGACGTGGGCGGGCCGAACTTCGTCTACCCGCCGCCGGCGCTCGCGGCCGCCGCCGGCGGCTACGGCGATTCCGTCGAACTGGGTCGTGTCGCGCCGCGCGCGCTGCTCGCCTACCCGCTGATCGTGACGCGCCGCGACCCCGCCGCGTCGCGGCCGCCGGCCGCCTACCGGCTGCTGTGGCAGGGCTCCTATTACCAGGTGTGGGGACGGCGGCCGGGCGCACCGGCGGCGGCGGCTCATGTCGCGCTCGCGGGGGCACGCTCGGCGCAGTGCGCGCGGATCGGCGCGCTCGTCGAGAGCGCAGGTGCCGCCGGCGCGCGGCTGATCGCGGCGCAAGCGCCGCGGCTAGTCTCGATCTCGCTGGCGCGCGCCCGACACCCCGCTCGTTGGGGGCACGAGCGCGAGGGCCTCGTGATGAGCACGCCCGGTCGATTGACGGCGAGCTTCACGCTGCCTACATCCGGCACGTGGGACCTATGGGTTCAGGGTCAGATCATGCCCGCGGTGACGTTGAGCGTGGATGGCCGGCGCATCGCCTCGATCGCGGGGCAGCTCGACGGCAACTCGCTCGTGCCGGACACGGTGCCGCCGTTCGCCGTGAGCCTCGCCGCCGGACGTCACCGTGTGTCGCTGACCCGTGCGAGCGCCGGCTTCAGCCTGAGCCCGGGTGCCGGTGGCGAGGCGGTGCTCGACTCGGTCTTCTTGACGCCCGCCGCGAGCGATCCACAGGGCCCGCTGCGCGAGGCGCGCGCCGCGGCTTGGCAGAGGTTGTGCGGACACGCGTATCAGTGGGTCGAGCTGATCGCCTGAGCGAGTGGCTCGAGCTGATCGCCTGAGCGGCGCCGCTCCAGCGGCGCGCGACAGATGCGACATAGTCTCTGGGCATGAGTCGCGCCAGCGAGTCCGACGTCGTCGGCCAGATCCTGCTCGGCGACAACCTCGAGCTGCTGCCCGCGTTCGCCGCGGAGTCGTTTCAGC
>JASLHP010000299.1 GCA_030149625.1 Solirubrobacteraceae bacterium | reverse complement strand
CGAGGCGTCTGTGAGCTCTCGCGAGAGATACATCGCGAGTTGTCTGGGCCAGGCGATGCGTGCTGTCCGCGTGTGGGATACGAGCTCGTCGGGCGAGATGCGGAAGTGCGCGCAGGCCGCGGCCTGGATCTCGGCGATCGTGCGCGGCGCGTGGATTGCAGGCACGCTCTGGGGGTAGAGGCCGTCGAGGACCTCCGTCGCCAGTTGCGCGCTGAGCGGTCTGCCGGTCAGCGAGCTGAACGCGACGACACGGATCAGGGCTCCCTCCAGTGCACGAACGCTCGAGCGGATGCGGGTTGCGAGCACGTCTAGCACGTCGGTGTCGGCCAGCGCGATGCGGTCGTGCTGCACGCGCTTGCGCAGGATGGCGAGGCGTGTCGGGAGGTCCGGTGGCTTGATGTCGGCGACGAGGCCTGCCTCGAAGCGCTCCCGGAGACGGTCTTCGAGGGCCTCGAGGTCATGGGGAGCACGGTCGGAGCTGAGCACGACCTGACGTCCGCTGTCGTGCAGGGCGTTGAACGTGTGGAAGAACTCCTCCTCGGTCTTGGCCTTGCGCTCCAGGAACTGGACGTCGTCGAGCAGCAGCACGTCGACGTCGCGGAAGTGGAGCTTGAAGCTTTCGGTGCCGCCGCCTGAGAGCGCTGCTAGGAACGCGTTGGTAAATGCCTCGCCGGTCGTGCAGCGTACGGTCAGGCCGGGGTTGTAGGCGGTGAGCAGGATCGCGATCGAGCTCAGGAGGTGGGTCTTGCCGACACCCGGAGGGCCGCAGATGAACAACGGGTTGTACGCGTGCGCGGGCATCTCCGCTACGGCCAGCGCCGCGGCGTGCGCGAGGCGGTTGCAGTCGCCGATCACGAATTGATCGAATGTGAGCTTCGGATTGCCGAGCGGCCCCGGGTACGCCGCCGCGGGTACGCCGCCGCGGGCCTTTTGCGCTTCGGGCGTCCCGCCGGCGCGCCGCACCCCCCGCTGTCCTGCGGTCGCGGTGTGCGGCGTCTGCGCCGCGAGTGCCGGTGCGACGACCTCCACGCTTGCGTGCGGTCCGACGACGCGCTTCACGCTTGCCTGGATCGTGCGCCCGAAACGCTCGCGGATCCATCGGCATGCATGCACAGGCGCCTCCACGAGCATGTGTCCGTCCTCGAACTCGAGGACGCGCAGTGGCTCCAGCCATATGCGGTAGGTCGATTCGTCGACGATCAGCGCAAGCTCGTCTTGCACCCGCGACCATATGTGCTCGAGCTCATGGCTCACGGCAGCGGTAGTCCGCTCCTCCCGAGACGGTGCTGGCAAGTATCCAAAGGGGGCCCGAGAGCCCGGTCGGGCGACTATAGCCAACGCCTGCCGTCGTTCCCCGCGTCTGCCCGCATTTGGCGGGAAAAACCGGCGATAGCCGCGCGTGGGAGGAACGAAAGGATGACCTCGCGCCGCGCACGAACCCCTTTCGTGGTGCGCTCGACTAGGTCGCGATCTACGAGGGCGTTCAGGTCGCGGCTAACTGTCTTGCGGCCTTTCCCAGCGTACGCATCCGTGAGTTTTGGCGTAAGGGTCGTGAGGCTTGCTCGCGCGACAAAGCCGCTGTGGGGCAGGGCAAGCACGAGATCACGCCGACGTCTTTCCGTCACCGTGGGGTCCGGGAACACGGAATGCACGTAGTTGACCTTCCTTGGTAGACGTTCCCCACGACAATCGTCCCGGCCTATGACCCGTCTGGCGTCCCTCGGGCCCCGTGATCCATCCGTCGCGCTATGCCGACTTGGCGGTCGGGCCGTGCTGCGCTCGACCGCGCGCGCCGGTCTTAGCCATGCACGAGCCCTACCGAATCGGTTTGGGTTTGTCAGTAACACATCGCCGAAGCGCGGCGGCACAGAGCCGCCCTATAATGCAGGCGTCATGAAGCGCACCTACCAGCCAAAGAAGCGCAAGCGCGCACGCGCGCACGGATTCCGTGCGCGGATGGCCTCACGCGCCGGGCGCCTGACGCTGAAGCGCCGTCGCAGCAAGGGGCGCAGGCGCCTCTCCACCTGACGGTCGTGACGACACGCGCTTCGAGGCCGGCGGATACGCGATGAGCGGGCGGCCCTCGGCGCGTGGTCGGCTCTCGCGCAGCGCGGAGTTCGAGCGCGTCTATCGCCACGGGCGCTCGGTCGCGAATCGCCAGCTGGTGTTGTACGCGTTTCCGAACACGTCCACGCAGAGACCGCGCCTGGGCTTGTCGGTGTCGCGTAAGGTTGGCGGCGCGGTGCAGCGCAACAAGGTCAAGCGCCTGCTGCGCGAGGCGTTCTCGCATGCCGAGGACGAGCTGGTGGCGGGCCAGGACATCGTCGTCGTGGCGAGACCGCCCGCCGGAGAGCTGGCGGAGCGAGAGGGGCTCGCGGGCGTGGACGCGGCGCTCGCGGAGTTGATCGGCAAGGCCGGTCTGCGTCAAGCCTCGCGCCAGCCCATCGGGCAATCGCGGCAGTCGCCCGCATGAGCTCCTCAGCTGCACATCGCGCCCCGGCTCCGACCGCGAGCGGCCCCGCGCTGTGGGCTCGAATGGCGCTCGTGGCGCCGATCGTCGTCTACCGGCGCTACGTCTCGCCGGCGATCCCGCGGCGCTGCAGGTACGAGCCGACGTGCTCGCGGTACGCGCTGGAGGCGATCCGCGATTACGGCATACTTAAGGGCCTGGTGCTCGCGGGGTGGCGTCTGCTCAGGTGCAACCCCTTGAGCCACGGCGGATACGATCCGGTGTCGGCTCAGCGAGTGTTCAGGAGCAGCTCCGGGGCCGACGGCTGAACGGGCACGCGCGTCGCCCGCAGTCGGTCGCAATCCCGGTCCACCAGGCCACACGCACGCGCACATCGCAATGATCGCCGAGAGTCTCTAGCCCATGCCAATCCTCGCCAACGTGATCCAGGACGCGTTTTCGCCGCTGATCAGCGTGTTCGAAGAAATCATGGTCTTCATTCACGCCCACGTCGTGGGCGGGAGCTGGGGCCTTGCGATCGTCGGGTTGACGGTGTTGATCCGCGCGATCCTCGTGCCGCTGACCTACAGGCAGCTGAAGTCGATGCAGGAGATGCAGCGCCTGGCTCCCGAGATCAACAAGCTCAAAGAGAAGTACAAGGAGGACAAACAGCGCCAGCAGCAGGAGATCATGAAGTTCTACCAGGAGAACAAAATCAACCCCCTGGCGTCGTGCCTGCCGTTGCTGATGCAGTTGCCGGTGTTCGTATCGCTCTTCTACATGCTGCGCACCGACCTCAAGAAGCACATCTGCGGTCCCGCTCTGACGGCGCACCACATCGTCACCGCGAAGGCCGTCGAAAAGGCGACGTGCAACGAAGTCGCGCCGCATTCGGCCAAGTTCTTGTTCATCCCCGATATCACGAGCAAGGCCACCGGCATCGTGCTCGTGGTCTTGATCGTGCTCTACGTGGGCTCGCAGCTGGCCTCCACGTTCATCGCGACCGCGACGGCGGATCCCAACCAACGGCGGCTGATGCTGTTGTTGCCGGTTGTATTCGTCGTGATCCTGTATCGCTATCCGGCCGGGCTGCTCGTGTACTGGATCACGACGAACCTGTGGACGGTCGGACAGCAGTTCTTGATTCGCCGCCGCCTGCCTCCGCCGGAACGGCCGACGCCCGCGACCAACGGAAAGCCCACGCGGTCCTTGCGCCAGACGATCGCGGAGGCCGCCGGTGGCGCGGCCGCGCCCGCCCCGCAGCCCGAGATCGCGGGCGCGACGGGCGGGGGGATGACCGGCGGCCCACCACCGCCGCGCCCGCCCCGCAAGAAGAAGAAGCGCTCGGGGAGGCGTAGATGAGCGACGAGAACGAGCTGGACCGAAACCTCGCTCCGGGCGATCTGGATCCTCCAGAGGCGCTCGAAGAGCTACTCGAGGAGATCGCCGACGATCTGCGCCTGGACGTCGAGGTGACGGTCGAGGAGCGAGACGGTGTCCTCGCCGGGCAGCTGGAGGGCGAGGATGTCGGGCTTTTCATCGGCCGGCACGGCCAGACGATCGATGCTGTGCAGCATCTGGCGCAGCGGATCGTCTTCCCCGAGGGGCCGTCTCCGGTGCGTGTGGTGATCGACGCCAACGGTTACCGCGAGCGCCGCGCGGAGGCCCTGCGCGCGGAGGCCGACGACGCGGCGGATGAGGCGCTCAGCACGGGGGGCCCGGTCGAGCTGGACCCGTTGCCGCCGTTCGAGCGGCGGATCGTGCATGAGTACCTACGGGAGCGCGGCGACGTCGAGACGCACAGTGAGGGCAACGAGCCGGAGCGCTATCTGGTCGTCACGCCGCTCGCGGGCTGACGTCGTCGAGTGTTTCACGGGAAACATCCGCCCGCCGGAGATGATGACGAGCGCCGGATGCGACCGAGTCAGACGAGTTTCGGCGCGGTTGATCTGAGCCCGTCGCAGCTGGCGCAGCTCGGCGTCTTGCTGCAGAAGCTCGAAGCCGACGAGCACGCGCCGACGACCGTGCGCGAGGCGGGCCAGGCGGCCCGTGTCCACGTCGCGGATTCGCTGAGCGCGCTGGACATCGACGTCTTCGCCACGGCGGAGAGGATCGCGGACCTTGGCAGTGGTGTCGGGTTTCCCGGACTGGCGCTCGCCGTTGCGCTGCCAGCAGCCGAGTTCGGCCTGATCGACAGTCAGCGTCGCAAGTGCGATTTTCTGGAGCAGATGTGCGCGGCCGCCGCGATCGCGAACGCGCGCGTCGTGTGGTCGCGGGTCGAGGAGTGGAGCGCGGGCACGGGCCGCAACGACGTGGTCGTGGCGCGCGCGCTCGCGCCGCAGCCCGTCGTACTCGAGTACGCGGCGCCGCTGCTCCGTGTCGGCGGCACGCTCGTCGATTGGCGTGGCAGACGCTTGGCGGATGAGGAGCGCGCCGCCGATGTCGCGGCACAGGCACTCGGGATGAGGCGCCTCGAGATTCGCCGGGTCACCCCGTTCGAGCAGGCTACGGATCGTCACCTCCACGTGTTCACGAAGACGCATGAGACACCGTCTCGTTTCCCGCGCCGCCCTGGGATCGCGCGCAAGCGACCGCTGGGATCGCCAGCGACGAGCTCAGGGGTCGGGTCTCCGCGGCCCAAGGGCGATGAGCAGCCACGCGAACACGATCGGCGCTAGCGTGCGGCCCATGGCCACCGTCTACGCAATCGCCAACCAGAAGGGCGGGGTCGGCAAGACGACCACGGCGGTGAACGTCGCGGCATGCATCGCCGAGGCCGGATACGAGACGCTCTTGGTGGATGTCGACCCCCAGGCCAACGCGACTGTCGGCCTGGGGGTCGCCCGCGCGCAGACTCCGGGGCTGTACGAGGTCATCTCGGGAGAGGCGACCGCGCGTGAGGCGCTCGTGCGGACACCGATCCGAGGTCTGAGCATGCTGCCCGCCGGTCCAGATCTCGCGGGCGCCAACATCGAGCTGCCACGGATCGATGGTTACGAGCAACGGCTGCGCGAATGCCTCGAGCCCGTGCGCGAGGCATTCCGCTACATCCTGCTCGATTGCCCACCGTCTCTGGGACCGCTGACCGTCGCTGCGCTCGTGGCGGCCGATCGTGTGATCGTGCCGGTGCAGACCGAGTACTTCGCGTTGGAGGGGCTCGCGGGTCTGCTGGAGACGCTGGCGCTCGTCCAGCGCGAGCTGAACCCGCGTCTGTCGGTGGCCGGCATGCTCTTGACGATGCACGACGGCCGCACACGCCTCGGCCAGGACGTGGAGCGCGAAGTGCGCTCGCACTTCCCAGATTTGGTGTTCGACACGGTCATCCCGCGCAACGTGCGCGTAGGCGAGGCTCCAAGCTACGGCCTGCCGGTCACTCACCACGATCCGCACAGTGCGGGCGCGGAGGCGTATTTCGAGCTGGCAAAGGAGGTGGCGGCGCGTGGCTAAGCCTAGGCCGGGAATGGGCAGGGGCCTGGGAGCGATCCTTTCGGTATCCGCGGAAGGTGCATCCGAGCGCGATGAGCAGCTGCGCGAGTTGTCGGTCGAGCTGATCTCCCCGAACCCGGAGCAGCCGCGACGGCACTTCGATGCGGACGCGCTGGCGACGCTGGCGGGGTCGCTGGGCGAGCGCGGGGTGCTGCAGCCGGTGCTCGTAAGACCGCGTCCGGGTGGCAGCTACGAGCTGGTTGCCGGCGAGCGCCGCTGGCGCGCGGCCAAGCTTGCGGGCCTCGAGCGGATCCCGGCGATCGTGCGCGAGCGCGAGGACGCCGAGGCGCTGGAAGCGGCGCTGATCGAGAACATGGCGCGGGAGGATCTGAATCCGATCGAGGAGGCGCGCGCGTGCGCGGCGCTCGTCGAGGAGCTGGGGTTGACGCGCGAGGACGTCGGCCGGCGCGTGGGGCGCAGCCGAGTCGCTGTCAGCAATCTGGTGCGTCTGCTCGATCTCCCCGATGAGGTGATCGAGATGCTGCAGCGCGGTGTCCTCAGCGAGGGGCACGGTCGGGCGCTGCTGCTTGCCCACGACCACGCGTCACGCCGTCGCTTGGCGCGCGCGGCGGCCGAGCAGGGCTGGTCCGTGCGGGTTACGGAAGCGCGCGCGCGTGAGAGCAACGCTGTGACGTCGCCCGGAGCGGCGCCGGAGCGAGCCGACGCCGCTCGGCGAGCCCACCCCGACCAAGAGCACGCTGCCCGCGAGATCGCGCAGACGCTCGGCGCGGCGCTCGGCGCGGAGGTGCTCGTCAAGCCGGCGAGCGACGGTCGTTACCGCGCTCAGCTGTCGTTCGCGAGCGCCGAGGAGGCGCTCGAGCTCGCCCGGCGGCTAGTCGGCCGCGCGCCGCGAACGGCGGCCGCAGGCGATTAGTTCATCATCATCTAGTTCTTGGAACGAGGTCCGAGCTCGCCGGCCGGCGAGCTCGGGGCGCCCGGCGGCGCGTACGATCCGAGGCGGGACCGGGCTCGACCGGCGCTCCTCAGGGAGGATCTTCGAGGACATGGACATGGCTTCGATCGCACATCCACACAGCCAAGCCGACCTCGAGCGGCGACTTCTCGCGGCCGCCAAAGCGCTCCGAGGGCCCGTCGACCCGGCCGACTTCAAGGCGTACATCTTCCCGTTGCTCTTCTTCAAGAGAATCTCCGATACGTGGGACTGGGAGCACACCCGTGCCCTGGCGGCTTTCGCGGGCGACCTCGAGCTGGCCGCCCACCCGGACAACTACCGCTTCATCCTGCCCGACGGTTGTCGCTGGGACGACGCCGTAGCCCTCGTCGAGAATGTCGGAGCCGGCTTGCAACGGATCCTCGACCGTATCCAAGAGGCGAACCCGGATACTCTCGCTGGCATTTTTGGCGATGTGCAATGGGCAAACAAGGAGAAACTGCCCGAGGCATCGCTGACGAACGTCCTAGATGTGATCGCGAGCCTCCAGCTCGATCCCGCCACCGTCAGCCACGACCTCCTCGGCAACGCCTATGAGTACCTGCTCAAGAATTTCGCCGACGAATCAGGTAAGAAGGCGGGCGAGTTCTTTAC
>JASLHP010000237.1 GCA_030149625.1 Solirubrobacteraceae bacterium | reverse complement strand
TCGAGCACGTCGGCGAGGGGATAGCGCTCGTTGACGGGCATCAGCTCAGAGCGAAGCGCTTCCTCGGCGGCGTGCAGCGACAGCGCCAGGCGCAGAGGCATGTCGCACTGCGCCAGGCGTTCGATGCCCGGTATCCAGCCGACGGTCGAGATCGTCGTGCGCCGGTGCGTGATGCCGACATCCGGCAGACGCTCACAGGCGGCCAGGACGTTGTCGAGGTTCAAGAGCGGCTCGCCCATACCCATGAACACGCAGTGGTCGATCGCTTCGACACGCCTGAAGTGCAGCGCCTGGTCGACGATCTCCGAGGCGCTCAGATTGCGCGCGAAGCGCATCGCGCCGGTGGCGCAGAACCTGCACGTCAGCGGGCAGCCCGACTGCGAGGAGACGCAGATCGAGCGGCGGCCCCGACCACCTCCGGGAGGGTTTCGATATCTCATCAGCACAGCCTCGAGCGGGCGGCCGTCGGCGGTGTCGAACAGAGCCTTGAGCGTTCCGTCGCGCGACCGTGCCTGCTCGCGCAAGCGGAGCGTGGAGAACGGCAGCTCGCGGGCGAGAGCCTCGCGCAGCTCACCCGGCAGGTTCGTCATCTGCTCGTAGCCGCTGGCTCCGCGCGCGGCCCACGCCCACACCTGGCCGGCGCGAAAGCGCGGCTGGCCGTGGCCGGCGAGCGTCTGATCGAGAAGTTCGAGGTCCATGGTCGCGCGGCTCGCCGAATGCAGGGTACGCCGCGCGCATCCTATGGTTGCAACAGATGCCCGCCAACACGGTTTACGGCGCGTGCGCCTAGCCAAGTACCTCGCCCATGCGGGCGTCGCCTCGCGGCGCTCGGCGGAGCGGCTGATCGCCGATCGGCGCGTGAGCATCGCGGGCGAGATAGTCACCGATCCCGCCCGCGACGTCGACGAGCACAGCGGCGTGGCGCTCGACGGGCAGCCGCTCGCGGGGCGCGAGCCGCGCGTCCTGTACGCGCTCAACAAGCCCGTCGGCGTGGTCTCCACCGCACGCGACCCCCACGGCCGCCGCACGGTCGTCGAGCTCGTGCCCGCCGCCGGGCTGCGCCTGTATCCCGTGGGACGGCTCGACGTCGACAGCTCCGGTCTGATCCTGCTGACCAATGACGGCGAGCTCGCCAACCGCTTGACCCACCCGCGCTTCGAAGTGCCGAAGACCTATCGCGCGCGGCTCGCCGGGGCGCCGATCGCCGACGATGCCCTGCGCGCGCTGCGCGTGGGCGTGGAGCTCGAAGACGGGCCCACGGCGCCGGCGCGCGTGCGTCGCCTCGGCGGACGCGGATCCGGCCTGCTCGAGCTGACGATCCACGAGGGACGCAACCGCCAGGTGCGCAGGATGTGCGAGGCGGTCGGCCACCGGGTGCTCGAGCTCGAGCGCACGCGCTTCGGGCCGCTCGCGCTCGACGGCCTCGCACCCGGTGCGCACCGGCGAGTCGGAGACGCCGAGACCGAGCGTCTGCGCGCGCTCTGACACAATCGCGCGCCATGCGACTGTTCGCTCTGCGCGGCGCCGTGAGCGTCAAGCTCAACAACGCCCAGGACATCCTCGACGCGACGACCGAGCTGATGCGCGAGATCATGCAGCGCAACGCGCTCGAGCCCGAGCACGTCGTCAGCTGCATCTTCACCGCCACGAGGGACCTCAACGCCGAGTTCCCCGCCGTCGCCGCGCGCGCCCTCGGCTTCGACCAGGTGCCGCTGCTGTGCTCGCAGGAGATACCCGTGCCGCGCTCGATGCCGCGTGTGATCAGGGTCCTGATCCACTACCACGCCGCGCAGGACCACGTGCCCGCCCACGTGTACCTGGGCGACGCGCGCGAGCTGCGCGCCGACCTGCACGCGGCGCAGTAGCCCGGCCGGCGCGCGGCGCGGAGCGCCGTCGCGGACGAACACGACACAATGCGTCCATGGCGCTCGAGTTCTCACAGCGCATCGCGCGCATCCCCGTGTATCCCGCGGCGGGCGGCTACGCGCAGCAGGAGCAGCTCGTGCGCCTGGCGAGCAACGAGTCTCCGTACCCGCCGCTCGAGGCGGTCCGCGAGGCAATCGCGCGCGAGCTCGGCACGCTCAACCGCTACCCGGACCCGACCAACTCAGTGCTGCGCGGACGGCTCAGCGATCGTTACGGCGTGCCCGGGTCGCGGATCGCGATCGGCAATGGCTCGTGCGACATCCTGCTCGCCGCCGGCGAGGCGCTATTGGAGCCCGGCGCCGAGCTCGTGTACGCGTGGCCGTCGTTCTCCGTCTACCCGCACCTCGCGGCCGCCTCCGGCGCGCGCGCCGTGACCGTGGCGCTCGACGAGCACGAGCGCCTGGACCTGCCCGCGATGCTGCGCGAGATCACCGTCGCCACGCGGATGGTGCTCGTGTGCAACCCCAACAATCCGACGAGCACCGCGGTGGCGCTCGCGGACATCGCGGCCTTCCTCGAGGAGGTTCCGCCGCACGTGTGCGTGATCCTCGACGAGGCCTACTGCGAGTTCAACACGCTCGACGACGCCGATGCATCGCTGGCGCTGCTCGACTCGCATCCGAACTTGGCGCTGCTGCGCACGTTCTCCAAGGTCCACGGCCTGTGCGGGCTGCGCGTCGGCTTCGCGCTGTGTGGCTCAGACGAGCTGCCGCGCGCGCTCGACCAGGTGCGCCAGCCGTTCTTCTGCAACGCGCTCGCGCAGGCGGCCGCGGTCGAGGCGCTCGCGCACCAGGATGCGGTCGAGGATCGCGTCATCCGCACCGTCGCCGAGCGCATCTCCGTCGAGGAGCGCCTGCGCGCGCTCGGCATCGAGCCAGCCGCCTCGCAGGCAAACTTCTGCTGGTTCGCGCTCGGCGAGGATCGTGACGAGCAGGAGATCATGCGCGGTCTGCTGGAGCGCGGCGTGCTCGTGCGCGGCGGCAGCGCGCTCGGCGGCCCCGTGCCCGCGCTGCGCGTCACCTATGGCCTGCCAGAGGAGAATGCCCGCTTTCTCGAGGCGCTCGCCGAGGTGCTCGCGCCGATCGTGGCGCGCTGAGCGCCGCGGCGCACGACCCGCTGCGGCCTGCGCTGGTGCGCCCGCCGCGCGCCGGCCCGCGCGAGTGCCCCGCCTCGTCGAGGCGTCTCTGACCCCTCGACGGCGAGCTGCGCTTCTGCTACAAAGCAGCGAGACAGTCATGACCGCGCCGAATTGCATACAGGCCGCAGCAGCTCGTGCCCTCGCGCGGTCATCCTCGTGCGCGTATCGCACCTGGCGATTTATCTAGGCGCTTCGGCCGGTACCCGCGCGTGAGCGGGTGCCCGATGGCCGCACCGGGTCCCTGCCAGCGGACCGAGCGCCGCCCACGGGGCGCATGAGCGTCGCTTCTCACGACCGATCGGGAGGTGGCTAGCACAGCATCTCCACCATGCCCAGGCGTTAGTGAAAGGATGAGTCGATGATGATTGTCATGAAGGAGACCGCCACCGAGGAGGAGGTCGAGGCGGTCGTATCCAAAATCGAGCGAGCCGGCGCGCGCGCACATCGCAGCTCGGGCGCGCGAGTCACCGTGATCGGCGCGATCGGAGACGTCGAGCAGGACGCGAGCGTCGAGAGCCTCGGCCTCGAGGGCCAGCCAGGCGTTGACCGCGTCGTGCCGATCCTCAAGCCGTACAAGCTCGCCTCCGCGCAGATCACGCACGGCGAGCGAACCGTGCTCGACATCGACGGGCGCAAGGTCGGCGGCGGGCACTTCGCGATGATCGCGGGCCCGTGCACCGTCGAGTCGCGCGACCAGACGATGCAAACGGCTCGTGTCGTCCGCGACGCCGGTGCGACGCTGCTGCGCGGCGGCGCCTACAAGCCGCGCACGTCCCCGTACGCCTTCCAGGGCCTCGGCCAAGAGGGCCTGCGTCTCTTGGCCGAGGCCAAGGCCGAGACCGGCCTGCCGATCGTCACCGAGCTGATGGACATCTCGGACCTCGACGCGGTGCTCGAGGTCGCCGACGTGATCCAGATTGGCGCACGCAACATGCAGAACTACCCGCTGCTCGCCGAGATCGGGCGCTCCGGGCGCGCCGCGCTGCTCAAGCGCGGGCTCTCGGCGACACTCGATGAGCTGCTGATGGCCGCCGAGTACATCCTCAAGGAAGGCAACCCCAACGTGATGCTGTGCGAGCGGGGCATCCGCACATTCGAGACCGCGTACCGCTTCACGCTCGACCTGATGGCGGTCCCAGTGCTCAAGGAGCTCTCGCACCTGCCCGTGATCGTCGACCCGAGCCACGCCGCCGGGCGGCGCGACCTGGTGACGCCGCTGTCGCTGGCCGCCGCCGCCGTCGGCGCCGACGGCATCATCGTCGAGGTGCACCCGAACCCGGACGAGGCCATCTGCGACGGGCCGCAGGCACTGCGCGCGGACGATTTCGCCGGGTATGCACACGCGGTCGAGCAGGCCGCCGCGCTCGCGGGCAAGGCGCTCAGCGCCGTCTGATGGGCGACGCAGCGGGGCACGCTCGTTGAAGGTCGCGATCCTCGGCGTCGGCCTGATCGGCGGCTCGATCGGTCTGGCGGCGCGCGAACGCGCGGATGCCGAGGTGTGTGGGTATGACCCCGACGAGCGTGTGCGTGCCGCTGCGCTCGCGCTCGGCGCGATCGACGCCCAGGCCGTCGATGTCGCCGCCGCGGTCGCGGGCGCCGACGTCGTGTTCGCGGCGGCGCCCGTCGGCGCGCTGCGCGAGACCGTGCGCCTCGCGTTGGCCAGCGCGGGCCCCGGGTGTGTGATCAGCGACGTCGGCTCGACCAAGCGGGAGCTCGCTCAGGTGGGCGCCGACGCGCGCTTCATCGGCGGACATCCGCTGGCGGGCGCCGAGACCAGCGGCGTCGAGCATGCGCGAGCCGATCTATTCGACGGCGCGACGTGGTATCTAACGCCGGCCAAAGGCAGCACGACCGGCGTGCTCTACGAGCGGCTGCACCGCCTGCTCAGCCGCTTCGGCGCGCGTCCCTCGGCGATCGACGCCGACACACACGACCGCCTGATGGCCGGCGTCTCGCACCTGCCGCACGTGCTTGCCAACCTGCTCGTCACGCAGGTACGGAGCATGCTGGGCGAGGAGTCCGAGCGGCTGCCGGCGGTCGGGCCGAGCTTTCGCGACGCGACGCGTGTCGCCGGCGCCAACGGCGCGATCTGGCCCGACATCTACATGTCCAACCGCGACGCGCTGATCGCGGGCATCGACGAGCTTGCGCAGAGGTTGCACGAGGTGCGCGGCTGGCTGGCGTCGGGTGAAGCGAGGGCGCTCGGCGACTGGAACGAGCGGGCGCGCGTGGCGCACGAGGCGCTGCTCGGCGCCGGCCTGGCCGGCGGCGATGGCGGCGCGTCGGTGCTCGAGCTGCGCGCGTCGGTGCCCAACCGTCCCGGAGTGATCGCCGAGATCGCGCTCGCGCTCGGCGGTGCGGGCATCAACATCCTCGACATGGTGCTCGCGCCGTCGCCCGACAACAGTCGCGGGGTGGTGTCGCTGTGGATCGCCGGCGAGCGGCACGCGCGCCGCGCCGCGGAGCTGATCGCCGGCCTCGGTCTGCCGGTCGTGCAAGCATGAGGGCTGGCCTATGAACATGCGCTTCGAGCCCGCGCGCGGACTCGCCGGCGAGATACGCGCGCCGGCGGACAAGTCGATCTCCCATCGTGCCGCGCTGCTCGGCGCGATGGCCTCCGAGCCGGTGCGCATCGAGCGCTATCTGAATGCCGCCGACACGACCTCGACGCTCGGCGCGGTGCGTTCGCTCGGAGCGCTCGTCGAGGCCCACGGCGATGCGCTCGTCGTGCGCGGCACCGGTCTGCGCCAGGCTTGCGAACCGCCCGGGCCGATCGACGTCGGCAACGCCGGCACGCTGTTGCGGCTGCTCCCCGGCTGGCTGGCCGCGCAGGAGGGCTGCTCGTTCACGCTCGACGGCGACGCTTCGATCCGCAGGCGCCCCGTGGACAGGATCGCGCGGCCCTTGCGTCAGATGGGCGCCGAGCTCGACGCGCGCGACGGCCGCTTCGCGCCGCTGCACATCCACGGCACGCGCCTGCGCGCGATCTCCTACGAGCTCGACGTCGCAAGCGCCCAGGTCAAGTCGTGCGTGCTGCTCGCGGCGCTCACCGCCGACGGCGCGACCACGATCGGCGAGCCCGCACGCAGCCGCGACCACACCGAGCGGATGCTGCTGCGAGCCGGCGTGGCGATTCACCGCAACGGCTTGCGCGTGACCGTCGTCAACACCGACGAGCTGCTGCTCGACCGCGTCAAGGTCCCCGGCGATCCGAGCTCCGCCGCGTTCCTCGTGGCCGCCGGCGTGCTCGTCCCCGGCTCGCGGCTGTTGATCGGCGACGTCGGCGTCAACTGGACGCGCACCGGCTTCCTGCGCATC
>JASLHP010000099.1 GCA_030149625.1 Solirubrobacteraceae bacterium | reverse complement strand
CTCAGGCGGCCTGCGGCAGATACGCAAGCCACGCCGCCGGGATCGTCGGACTGGCGACATGGATGAAGATCTCCGCGCGCGGCGTGCGCGGCGCGTGCCGCGGGTGCATTCCCGCTTGTCGCGGCAGACGATCGCCCTTGCGCCTGTTGCACGGCGCGCACGAGGCGACGATGTTGTCCCAGCTCGAGGTGCCGCCCTTGGAGCGCGGGATCACGTGATCGACTGTCAAGTTCGAGCGCGACCCGCAGTATTGGCACGTCCAGCTGTCGCGGGCGAACACGGCGCGACGGGTGATCTTGCGCCGATGCGCGTCCCGCGGGACGTTGACGTAGCTGACGAGCCGGATCACGACGGGCCGCGCGAGCGTCGAGCTCTCGGAGTGCAGCTCGCGGCGGCCACGCTCGACCAACTCGGCCTTGTCCTTGAGCAACAGCACGACCGCTCGGCGTACCGTGCACACGTTGATCGGCTCATACGTGGCGTTCAAGACGAGCACCCGGCCACCCATCGCCGTCGCGGGCGACGTTCCAGGTCCATGCCGCTGGTGCTCTGAGGGCGACACGGACCCCACCGGCTCGGGTGGGACTGTGCACTCCATCTCAGGGCGGCAGTCTAGCGGCGACGTGCGCGTCTCGCGCCAACGACCCGTTACGGGTCGCCGGCCGAAGCTCGAGGCCCGGGGCTGCGGGCCACCGCGTAGGAGCCGAGCACGAGCACCTCCTCGCAGCGCTTGCGGATGTCCGCGATCGCGTCCGCGACCGCTGGATCCTCCGCCCGCCCGGCGAGGTCGGCGAAGAACATGTAGCTGCCGAGACGCTCGCGCCGCGGGCGCGACTCGATCTTCGTCAGGTTGATGTCGCGCCGCGCGAGCTCGTCCAGACAGCGCACGAGCCAGCCTGCTCGCTCCGCGCCCGCGCCCCAGAACACGAGCGACGTCTTGCGCTCGTCGCTCGCGTCCCGCAGCGGCGGCGCCGGCGCGCCAACGCCAGCCTGTGCGGCCCGCGCCAGCCACACGAAGCGCGTTTCGTTGTCCGCGCGATCCTCGATCCCATCTCGCAGGACCGTGCCCGCGTAGATCTGCGCCGCCAGCTCGGTCCCGATCGCCGCCTGCCCGCGCCGGGCCTCGGCGACGACCGCGCGCACCGCCTCCGCCGTCGAGCTCGCGGGCAGCACCCGTGCACCGGACAGCTCGCCGCGCAGAAAGCGTGTGCACTGCCCCGGCACCTGCGGGTGGGTGACGACCGTTTCTATCTCCTCGAGCGCCATCGTCGTGGCGGCGATCAGCGCGTGCCTGACGCGCAGCACCGCCTCGCCCACCACCTTGACGTCGCTCGCCCGGCCCGCGAGCAAGTCCAGGGTCACGTTGATCGATCCCTCGAGCGAGTTCTCGATCGGCACGATCGCCCAGCGCACCTCGCCGTGCCGCAGCGCCATCACCGTGTCGTAGATCGTCGCGAGCGCCACCGGCTCGACGGCGTCCTCGAAAGCGCTCACCAGCAGCGCCTCCTCGCTGAAGGTGCCAGCCGGTCCGAGATAGCCGACGCGCTCGCGTGCGCCCGGCGATCGCTCAGACGTGCCGCTCATCGGTGGCCGGCCCGCCGCCTTCGCCGCCGCCGGCTAGCGCGAGGCGCACCGCCTCGGCCTCCTCGGGCGAGAGCTCCAGTTCGCCGCGCCCACCGCGCACCTGCTTGCCGTAGACGCGCGCCTGGTCGCGATGATGGATGCAGGACAGCACGATCCCCGACCGCTCGTCGTCGAGCAGCGCGATCGACATCGACTGCTGGCCGGAGAGCTCGTTGTACGCGTCATAGCGCACGAGCGCGCGATGCGCGATGCGGCCGCGCAGCGCCGTCTCGGCCGCCGCCAGCCGGGCGTCGAGGCGCATCGCGGTCTCCTGGACGTACGCGTGTAGATCGGCGAACGCCTGCTGCACAGCGGCGGCGTGCGCCACCACGTCGCGGTCGCCTAGCTCGCCGAGCACGAGCCGTTGCGCGCGCCGCAGGCGCCGCAGGCTGATGGCGAGCGCGGCGCACGCGATCAGCGCGATCAGCGCGATCGCCGCGGCGGCGAGCGCGAGCACACCCTGCGTGTCGGTGATCGATGCGGTCATCGCCACAAGTTAGCCGCTGGCTCAGTCGCCGGGCCCGGCTGTCGCGCTATTCGCCGAAGATCGCCAGGAACACGCCCTTGGTGCCTTCGTGGTTGGTTTCGCCGGGCACCGGCTCGACCTGCACTTCGATCTTCGCGGGTTGCCCCACCGGCAGGCCGGTGATCGGGATTTCCACGCTGGACTGCTTCTGCGGTTCCGTCTTGTCGATCAGGTGCGAGGACTTGTACTGCTTGCCCGCCGCCGTGACGGTGACGTCGACCTTGACGTCGGTCTCGTCGAATTCGCCGGCGTCTTCGACGGTCACCGTCAAGGTCGGGCTGCCGCCGCCGGCGATGTGGTTGATCGTCGGTTCCGCTTCGAGCTTGGTCGTACCGACGCTCACCCCTATCAGGGCGCTGCCGTGATGACCGGAGAGCGGCTGCGAGCTCGCGGACGAGCTCTGGCTTTCACCGGCGAGCCGCGCGGCGACAGTGCTCGCTTCCAGCCAGCCGACATTCGGCAGGAAGCCGGTGCCCACCGTCGTCTCACCGTCGATCCCGTCGCCGGTGAGCGTCTGCTGGATCAGCGGCGCCACACGCTGCGAGTAGACGACGTCGGAGGCGAGGAACATCTCCATGTCGCCGGCGATCTTCGCGCTCGCCTGCTTGGCTTGGCCACCGAGAGCGCTGGGCAGCACCGCCGCCAGCTTCGTCATGCCTTCGACTCGCAGATCGAGCGCCAGCAGCAGGTACCGCTGCGCGGAGCCCATTTCGCCAGGGACGCTCAAGGATTTGGCGTGCGCCGCGATGCTCTGCGCCTGCTTGAGCAGTTCGTCGACCTGCAGCTCGACGTCGAGCGCCGACTTGCCGGCGGCGCCCGTCAGCGCCACGAACAGAGGGTGCGAGACCTGTGCGCCGGATTCTCGCGCGAGCGCGCTGACTTCGCGGTTGTATGTCTTCAGCGACTGCTGCTTTTCGCTTTTCAGGCAGCCGTTGATCAGCAGCACGATCACGATCAGCAGCACGACCCCGATCCCCATCGCCCAGCGGCGCCGCAGCATCAGCGTGTGCTGGTCGACACCGCGCGCGCCCGCATGCTGGGGCCGTCGCGGCCGGGGCCGTCGCGGCGAGCCGGCTCCCGCTTCTCGCTCGGCGGCACTCCGGCGGCGCGGCGCTTGGGATGACGGTCGAGGCGCCGTCTCCTCGTCATCGTCAAAGAACGACAAAAGTCAACCGCTCCTTTGCAGGGACTTTACGAAGGAGGCCAGTATGACTGGCGGCTGCCCCCCTCGCGAGATTGCAACTTCTCGGTCAATGCGCGTTTTCCTGCCCCGAGCGGCAGGGACAAGGCGCGCGCGCGGCGAACGCGGGAGCCGGTGGAGTCGCCACAGACCCTCGTCCAAGCGTCCGATGCTCGCGCTGCTTCCGCGCCGCGCCGGCGGATCGCGAGCGCTGGCGGCCAACACGTGGCCGAACAGCTCGTGCTCGGTCGTTACCGCATGCTCGCCGAACTCGGCAGCGGCGGCTTCGGCGCGGTCTGGCGCGCGCGCGACGAGCTGCTGCACCGCGAGGTGGCGGTCAAGCGCGTGTGGCTGGGGGCGGGCGGCGGTCCGATCGACAGCGAGCGCGCGACGCGCGAGGCGCTCGCCGCCGCGCGGCTGTCGCATCCGGCGATCGTCGCGCTGTACGAGGCTTGCGCCGAGGAGGACGCGTTCTACCTGATCTCCGAGCTCGTCGACGGCGACACCCTCGCGCGGCTGATCGCCGCGGACGAGCTGGCCGACGAGGACGTGCTCGAGATCGGCCTCGCCCTCGCGAGCGCGCTCGAGCACGCTCACGCGCGCGGCGTGATCCACCGCGACATCAAGCCGCAGAACGTGCTCGTGCCCCACGCCCGCGACGACGACGCGCAGACACCGCACGCGTTCGCCGCCGCGGCCAAGCTCACCGACTTCGGCGGCGCCGCGCTCGTCGGCGAGGACGCGCTGACGCGCACCGGCGACGTGCTCGGCACGCTGGCGTACATGGCTCCCGAGCAGAGCGAGGGCCGCGAGGTTGGCGAGCAGGCCGACCTCTACTCGCTCGCGCTCGTGATCTACGAGGCGCTGTGCGGCGTCAACCCGATCCGCGGCTCCACGCCCGCGGCCACCGTGCGCCGCATCGGCCGCGGCCTGCCGCCGCTCGCACGCTCGCGGCGCGAGCTGCCCAGCGGTCTCACGCGCGCGATCGACTCCGCGCTGGCGACCGCGCCGGAGGACCGTGGCACGCTCGAGCAACTTCGCTGCGCGTTCGAGGACGCGCTCGAACGAGGCATCAGGCGCCCGCGGTGGCGGGGCGCCGCCAGGCGCGAGGCACCGACGCGCGCGCGTTCGCGTGCGCCCGGCGACACGCC
>JASLHP010000038.1 GCA_030149625.1 Solirubrobacteraceae bacterium | reverse complement strand
CTTTGCCGGCGGTACCTCGGGGTTTGCTGTTTGCCTTGGGCGCGGCGGTCGCTTTGGCGGCGGCGCTCGCTTTGGTGGCGCGGCTTGCTTTGGTGGCGCCGGTCGCTTTGGTGGCGCGGCTCGCTTTGGTGGCGCGGCTTGCTTTGGTGGCGCCGGTCGCTTTGGTGGCGCGGCTCGCTTTGGTGGCGCGGCTCGCTTTGGTGGCGGCGCGGGCCTTTGGCGTCGCGGCTGTTGCGCTCTTGACGGCGTGGCCGCCGAACTGATTGCGCAGCGCCGCCAGCACACGGTCGGCGAAGTCGCCGTTGCCGCGCGAGCGCAGGCGCTCGTACAGCGACGCGGTGATCACGGGGGTGGGCACGTCGAGCGCGGTGGCGTCCTCGATCGTCCAGCGCCCCTCGCCCGAGTCCTCGGTGTAACCCTCGATTGCGCCGAGATCGTTGCCGCCCGCCTCGAACGCGCGTGCGGCCAGTTCGCACAGCCACGAGCGGACGACCGATCCCTGGCCCCACAGATGCGCGATCTTGGCGTTGTCGAGCTCGTACTCGCACTTGTCGAACACGTCGAAGCCCTCGGCGTAGGCCTGCATCAGGCCGTACTCGACGCCGTTGTGGACCATCTTCACGTAGTGGCCGGCGCCGGATCCGCCGAAGCGCAGCCAGCCACGCGGCCCGATCGCGGCGACGCTCTGCGCGCTCGTCTCGGGTGCCAGCACGTCGAGGATCGGCGCGAGACGCTTGACCGCTCTGGGCGGGCCGCCGACCATCATGCAGTAGCCGACCTCCAGGCCCCAAACGCCGCCGCTCGTGCCGACGTCGACATATTCGATGCCGCTCGCCTTCAGTTCGCCGGCGCGGCGCTTGTCGTCGGTCCACTTGGAGTTGCCGCCGTCGATGATCATGTCGCCGCGATCGAGCAGCTTCGCGAGCTTGTCGACGGTCTCCTGGGTGGGCTTGCCGGCGGGCACCATGATCCACACCATGCGGGGCGCCTGCAGCTGCTTGACCAGGTCCTTGAGGCTGGCGGCGCTGGAAGCGCCATTCTTGGCCGCCTGCTTGACCGCCTGCTCGTCGAAGTCGAACGCCACGACCTCGTGCTCTGAGTCGCGACGGATGCGGTGCACCATGTTGCCGCCCATCTTGCCCAGCCCGACGAAGCCGATCTGCGTCACTTTTGCTCCTTGATGGTCGCGGTCAGGGCGCGCAGCGCGCCCACGGGGTCATCGCCCTGCAATCGCACGCGCTCTGCCGGCAGGCCGAGCTCGCGCAACGTCCGCAGGTCGCCGATCGCCTGCGCGTTCTTGAGCGTGGTGAAGGTGTACGGCGCGGCCGGGATCTCGACATCTTCGGGACCGTCATGGATCAGCTGCAGGAAGCGCCCGGTCTTGGGGCCGCCCTTGTGGAACTGGCCTGTCGAGTGCAGGAAGCGAGGTCCGTAGCCGAAGGTCGTCGTGGCTTTCGTCGCCGCGCGGATAGCCGCGCGCAGATCCTCGGCGGCCGCGTCGAACTCGGGCGTGGGCTCGGTGTAGGCCATGATCGCGACGTACCGCGGTGGCTCGGCGTCGAGCAGCAGCGCGCGCAGCGCGGCGGCGTCGGCGTCGGGCACGTCCGGCAGCTCGCGCTTGGCTTCGTAGTCGGCGAGCACGCGCTTGGTCGCGTCCTTTGCCTGCTGCACGTTCGGCTGGTCGAACGGATTGATCTGAAGACCCCACCCGGCCGCGGCGACGGCGAGCTCCCACAGCAGGAACACGCGACCCAGGTCGGGCGGTCCGTGCGTCGGCATCGTGATCAGCGGGTGCCCGGCATCCGCGAGCGCCTGCACGCGCGCGTCGACGCTCGCATCGGGCGCGGCGAGATCGGGCAGATAGGCGAACACGCGATCCTCGCCGTATTCGCTCGGCTCCCCGAGCGGCTCGTCGGCGACCGGCAGGATGCCCGTGCCGTGCTTGCCGGTGGACTCGGCCACGAGCTGCTCGAGCCACAGGCCGAGGCCCGGCAGCGTCTCCGCGATCACGAATGTGAGCTTGTCGCGTCCGGCGCGCGCGAGTGCCGCGAGTGCCGCTCCCAGCCACACGCCCGTGTTCTCGGCGACCGCGCCGGACTGGTCCTCGAGCGGCGTCTGCCAGGCGCCGGCGGCGCCCTCGAGTAGCGCGCGCACGCCGATTCCCATGAGCGCCGCCGGGACGATGCCGAAGGCGGACAGCGCGCTGTAGCGCCCGCCGATGTCGGGGTCGCCGGCGAACGTCTTCAGGAAGCCGTGCTCGTGCGCGAGCGCCTCCAGGCCCGAGCCCGGATCGGTGATCGCGATGAAGTCGTTGCTGTTCTCGAACAGCGAGAAGAAGCGCGCGAACAGCGACAGCGGCTCGATCGTGCCGCCGGACTTCGAGGAGACGACGAACAGGGTGTGACGCTGGCCGACCGCCTCCCTGTCGAGCGCCTTCTCGATCGTGCGGATTCGCGCGGCGTCGGTCGAGTCGAGCACGTGCAGCCGCGGTCCGCTGGTGCGTCCGTGAAACGAGCGGCGCAGGACCTCGGGCGCGAGCGAGGAGCCGCCCATCCCCAACAGCACGACATCCTCCAAGCCTTCGTCGCGTGCCTCGGCGGCGAACAGCTCGAGCGCCCCTAGCTGCGCGAGCTCGCGCTCGGCGATCGTCAGCCAGCCGAGGCGATTGGCGACCTCGGGGGTGCCCTCGGGCGCCCACAGTGTCGCGTCAGCCGCGCGCAGGCGCTCCGCCACCCGCTCCTCTGCGGCGGCGGCGAGCCGCTCCCCGACCGCGGCTCGCACTGGCGCCGGGATGCGCGCCTGGACGGTCGCAGTGGGCACGCTAACGCCCCGATCGTAGTGACCGCGGCCCTGGTGTAGGTTTCCGACGCGCCGGTGAGCCCAGATCCTTCACATCAGATGCCCGATCGCAACCTCGCGATGGAGCTCGTGCGCGTCACCGAGGCGGCGGCGTTGGCGGCCGCGCCGCTCGTCGGCAGGGGCGACAAGGAGGCCGCCGATCAGGCCGCGGTGGACGGCATGCGCTACATGCTGCACTCGGTTCAGATGGACGGCATGGTCGTCATCGGCGAGGGCGAGAAGGACGAGGCGCCGATGCTCTACAACGGCGAGCAGATCGGCGATGGCTCGCCGCCGCAGGTGGACATCGCGGTCGATCCGCTCGAGGGCACGACGCTCGCCGCCCACGGGATGCCGAGCGCGCTCGCCGTGATCGCGCTGTCGGCGCGCGGCACGATGTTCGACCCAGGGCCATGCGTGTACATGGAGAAGATGGCCGGCGCCCCCGACATCGCGGACCTGCTCGACCTCGACCGCCCGCTGGGCGAGACGGTCGAGCTCGTCGCCAAGCGCCGCGGCTGCCCCGTCGGCGACGTGATGGTCGTGGTGCTCGATCGGCCTCGGCACGAGCAGGGCATCGCCGCGATCCGCGCCGCCGGCGCGCGCGTGCGGCTGATCGCGCACGGCGACGTGTCGGCGGCGCTGCTGGCGGTGACGGAGCGCTCGACTGTGGATCTGCTGTGGGGCATCGGCGGCACGCCCGAGGGCGTGATCTCCGCGGCGGCGGTCAAGGGCCTCGTCGCGCGGCCACAGCCGGCCGAGCAGCTGCCCGCCCAGGCACTTCACGGCTGCCGCCGAGATCACCCCCTCGGGCGTTACCCCGATCCCCCACAGCAGGTCCACCGGCGAGCGCTCCGTCACGGCCAGCAGCGCCGCCGAGACGTC
>JASLHP010000025.1 GCA_030149625.1 Solirubrobacteraceae bacterium | reverse complement strand
GCCTGGACCCACACCCTGCTGCGCATTGAGCATCAGCAGCACTGCGTCCGAGCCGTCCAGCTCCTGCTGCACGCGTTTTGCCATGCGCGCCGTCAGCATGTCGCGCGGGCGCTGCACGCCGGGCAGATCCACGAGCACGATCTGGCAGTCGCCGCGCTCGTGAATCCCGCGGATCGCGCGTCTAGTCGTCTGCGGGCGGTCCGAGACGATCGCCACCTTCTCACCGACGACCGTGTTGACGAACTTCGACTTGCCGACGTTCGGCCTGCCGGCCAGCGCGACGAAGCCTCCGCGCGTCACCCCTCGTCTCCCGCGAGGAGCTCGCGCTGGAGCGCGGGCATCTCGCCGTCGTCGGTCTCGTGATCCATGCCGAGCAGATGCAGCATCCCGTGGACGACCGCCTCGCGCAGATCGATCGTGTGCTCCGGGCAGATGACCACGTCGCCGAGCTCGCGCGTGAGCTCGCCGTCCAGCGGCTCGACGCCGTCGATGGGAAAGGACAGCACATCGGTGGGAACGTGCTTTCCCCGATACTCGCCGTTCAGGCGCGTGATCCGGGCGGCGTCGACGAACTCGACCGCGGCATGCGCGTGCTCGACGCCCAGACGGCCGATCGTCATCTCACACAACCGCCGTATCTCGCTCGGAGAAGGCGCCTGCGGAACGCCGCGCGCGCCGAACACCTCGACCTCGACCATCGACGATCAGACGCCGCGAACCGCCGCGCGCGCGCCGATCTCTGCCTGCACCGGGACCTCATGGCTGTGAGCGTGCTCGTCATAGGCCTCGACGATCCGCTGCACGAGCTTGTGGCGTACGACGTCCTCGGCGCCGAAGCGAATGAACTCGATGCCCTCGACCTCGCCGAGCACCTCGCCGACGGCGATCAGGCCGGACTGCTGCTCACGCGGTAGATCCACCTGCGTCACGTCTCCAGTGACCACCATCCGCGAGCCGAAGCCGAGGCGGGTGAGGAACATCTTCATCTGCTCCGGCGTCGTGTTCTGCGCCTCGTCGAGAATCACAAACGAGTCGTTGAGAGTGCGTCCGCGCATGAACGCCAGCGGAGCGATCTCGATCACGCCGCGCTCGATGTGCTGGGAGACCTTCTCGGGATCCAGCATGTCGTGCAGCGCATCGAACAGCGGACGCAGGTACGGGTCGACCTTCGCCATCAGGTCACCCGGCAGGAAACCCAGGCGCTCGCCCGCCTCGACCGCCGGCCGCGTGAGGATGATGCGGTTGACCTCGTGCCGCGCGAGCGCCGCCGCCGCCATCGCGACCGCCAGAAACGTCTTGCCGGTGCCGGCCGGCCCGACGCCAAAGGTGATCGTGTTGTCGCGAACCGAGTCGACGTAGCGCTTCTGGTTGACCGTCTTTGGCGCGACGCGCAGACTCCGATGGCGCCACACGACATCCTCGAGCACACGCGCCGGCGATTCGTGCGCGTCCAGCGCGCCCGTCACGGTCGAGATCGTGCCCGGTCCAATCTGGTGGCCCCTTGCGATCAGCTGCTCGAGCTCACGCACGACGCGTTCGCCCGCGCTTGTCTCGGTCTGCTCGCCATCGAACGTCAGCAGGTTGCCGCGAAGGAAGACCTTGCAATCCAGATGCGCCTCCAGCGCGCGCAGAACCACATCCTGACTGCCCGCCAGCTCGGCCGCGACGACATTCGAGAGCTCGATTTGCGTCCTCATCCTTGAAGCGCCGCTCGCACGAGCTCGGAGACGCGCTTGCCGTCGGCGCGGCCCGCGACCGCCGCGATCGCGCTCTTCATGGCGCCGCCCATGTCCTTCACCGACTCAGCGCCGCTCTCACGCACAGCCCGCTCGACGATCGCCGTCAACTCCTGCTGCGAGAGCTCGGCCGGCAGGTAGGCGCCGATCAGCTGCGCCTCGGACTCCTCGCCCGCCGCGAGATCCTCACGTCCCGCGTCGCGAAATGCCTTCGCGGACTCGAGCCGCCGCTTGCGCTCGCGTCGGAGCACCGCCAGCTCTCCGTCCTCGGACAACGCGGCGCCCGAGTCATCCTTGGCGGCCTTCTGCAACTCGGAGAGCACAAGCCGCAGCGCGGCGACCCGCCCCTTTTCGCCAGCACGCATCGCACCCGCGATGTCGCCTTTGATCTGCTCGAGGATTGCCATCCAACCTTCAGGATACGCGCGCACGGCGATGACGCGGGCAACTTGTTGCCGTGGCTAACACGTGATCATTCGCCTTCCAGCGGGGTCGGGCTGCCCAGACGCCCCGGCGCCGAAGCATCGCGGCCGAACACGAGCGCTACGTTCCAGTCCACGAGCAGGCGCAGCCGGCGCCCAAGTCCAGGCATCAGCAGAAGATGGTATGTGCGCGCGATCAGCCAGGCGGGCATGCCGCGCCAGCGAATGCCCAGCGTCAACGCCACCGCCCGGCGACTGCCCAGCTCCGCGACCACGCCTTTCGTGCGGTAGCGAAACGGCCGTGGGCTCGAGCCGGCGAGCGTCGCTGCCACGTTGCGAGCCACGAGTCGCCCCTGGCGAATCGCGTGCTGAGCCGTCGGCGGGCACGGCTGACCGGGCCTCGATGCGTCGGGGACGGCGGCGCAGTCGCCGATCGCCCAGATGTGAGCGACCCTGGTCGCGCGCGATGTGGGCGGCGCGTTGGCCGCGACGTGCATCGTCGCATCGACGACGATGCGGCCCTCGCCGTCGAGCGGCAGCCCGAGCATCGAGATCACAGGGCTGGGCTTGACGCCAGCGGTCCAAACGACGGTCCGCGCGGCGATCTCCTCACCATCCGCAAGCGTCAGCACGCGCTCGCTCAACCGCCGCAGCGTGCTACCCGTGCGCACCTCGATGCCGCGTCCGCGCAGCTCGCGTTCGGCGAACTCCGACAGACTGCGCGGCACCTCCTGCATGATCCGCTCCTTGGCCTCGATGAGCACCCAACGCATGCCCTGTGCGGCGCAGCGCGGATACAGCTCGATCGCCTGCGCCGCAAAGTCCTGGAGCTCCGCGAGCCCCTCGACACCGGCGTAGCCCGCGCCGACGAACACGAACCCGAGGTACTCGGCGCGCAGCGCGGGATCCTCGAGCGACTCGGCGATGTCCAAGCAGCTGAGCACCTGGTTGCGAAGCGCGGTGGCGTCCGAGAGCGACTTGAAGCCAATCGCGTGCTCGCCGAGACCGGGAATCGGCAGCGTCCGCGAGACCGAGCCGAGCGCCACGATCAGCTGGTCGTAGCCAAGCTCGAGCTGCTCGCCGTCGATGCGTCTCAGCGCGAGCGTACGCATCGCCGGGTCAGCGCCGGTCACGCTCCCGATCACGAGATCGGTGCGCCGCAGCTGCGAACGCAGCGCCACGACCACGTGGCGGGGATCGAGCGTCGCTCCCGCGGCGCCTGGCAAAAGCGGCGTATAGAGCATGAAGTTGGCGTCGTTGACAAGCGTCACATGCGCGCTCTGGGCCGGCAGCAGGCGCTCGAGCGCACGAGCCGCGTAGAAGCCTCCAAAGCCACCTCCGGCGATCACGACCTGCCAGGCCATGGCGACACAATAGGGTTCAACGCATGGACGACGCCCTCTACGCGGCCGCGCTCGCACCGTTCCTCGCCGAGACCGAGCGCCTGCGCCCAACCGACGCGGAAGTGATCGACGCCCATACGCATCTCGGCGTCGACGAGGACGGGCGCTCGCTGAGCCCCGCCCAGCTGCTCGACCAGCTCGATCGCGCCGACGCGCGTCGTGCCTGCGTGTTCCCGCTACACGATCCAGAGCGTAAGCCTTCCTACAGCGTGCCCAACGACCGCGTGCTGGCGTGGGCGGGCGAAAGCGGAGGCAGACTGATTCCGTTCGCGCGGCTGGATCCGGCCGAAGCGCCCTTGGCCGAGGCCGAACGCTGCCTGGCGGCGGGGGCGCGCGGCATCAAGCTGCACCCGCGTGCGCAGGACTTCGTGTTCGACGGCGGCGACATGGACGAGGTGTTTGCCTTGGCCGCCAGCGCGGCGGTTCCGATCCTGATCCATGCCGGTCGCGGCCTGCCGCCGCTCGCCGACGGGCTCGTGGACCTCGCGCTGCGCCACCCCGGCGCCGTGCTGATCCTGGCGCACGGCGCGATCTGCGACCAGGGGATCCTGACGACGCGTCTCGCCGACCACCCGGGCGTGCTCTACGACATCTCGTGCTTCTTCCCGCTGGACGTGA
>JASLHP010000009.1 GCA_030149625.1 Solirubrobacteraceae bacterium | reverse complement strand
CATAGCTGTGTAGCGCGCCTTCCTCGACCGCGATCGTGCGCGTGCCGACCGCGTCGAGCAGCGCGCGATCGTGCGAGACGAGCAGGATCGCGCCGGGGAACGAGCGCAGCGCGTCCTCCAGCGCCTCGCGGCTCTCGATGTCGAGGTGATTCGTGGGCTCGTCGACGATCAGCACGTTCGCGCTCGACTGCACCAGCACCGCCAGCGACAGGCGCCGGCGCTCCCCGCCAGAGAGCCCGCGCAGCGGCTTTTCGGCGTCCTCGCCCGAGAACAGGAATCCACCGAGCAGCGCGCGCGCCTTGCCTGGGTTCAGTCCGGTCGCGCGTTGCGTCGCGTCCAGCACGCTCTGCTCCGGCGGACCGCCTGCGCCGAGCTCCTCGGCATGCTGGGATAGGTAGCCGACCTTGACGTTGTGGCCAGTGCTCAATTTGCCCGCGGCGAGAGGGCGGCGTCCGGCGAGCGTCTGGATCAGCGTCGTCTTGCCGGTGCCGTTGGGACCGACGAGCGAGACGTGCTCGCCCCGTTCCAGCCACAGCTCCGCGTGCTCGAGCAGGACCAGCGGCCCATCCTTGGCCTCCGCGATCTCGATGCGGCCCTCGCTCATCTCGAAGATCACGCGACCGGAGCGCTCGGGCGCCGAGAACTCGAACTCGAGGCCCTTGCCATCGCGAGGGTCACGCTCGATGCGCTCGATCTTGTTCAGCTTCTTCACGCGCGATTGGGCCTGTTTGGCCTTCGTCGCCTTGTAGCGGAAGCGCTCGATGAAGCGCTCCATGCGCTCGATCTCAGCCTGTTGCTTGTCGATCGCGCGGCCCAGCGCCAGCTCGCGCGCGGCCTGCTCGCGCCGCCACTGATGCCACGTCCCGGCGAAGAAGCGCGAGCGGCCGCCCTCCAGCTCCAACACCGCCGTGCCGACCGCCTCCAGGAACCAGCGGTCGTGCGCCACCAGCACGACAGCCGAGTCCAGCTCCACGAGCGTCTGCTCCAGCCACTCCAGCGACTCGATGTCGAGATGATTCGTGGGCTCGTCCAGTAGCAGCACGTCCGCGCCCGTCGCGAGCGCGCGCGCGAGCGACGCGCGCGTCAGCTGGCCGCCCGAGAACGTGTCCAGTGCGCGGTCCAGGTCGGCGTCACGGAAGCCCAGCCCGTGCGCCATCGCCGTCGCGCGGTTGCGCCACAGGTAGCCGCCGCGCGCCTCCAACCGTGCCTGCGCCGTCGCGTAGCGCGCAAACGTCGCCTCGTCGTCGGCGCCGCCCGCCATCTTCGTCTCCAGCTCGCCCAGCTCCGCCTCGATCGCCAGCTCCTCCGCGCAGCCCGACAGCAGGTAGTCGCGCAGCGCCATCGCGTGCTCGCGCGGCGGGCGCTGGTCGTGCAGCGCGATGCGAACGCCCTTCGCGACGCTGAGCTCGCCGCGGTCGATCGATGTCTCGCCGGCGAGCATCCGCAGCAGCGTCGTCTTACCCGCGCCGTTGCGCCCCGCGATCGTCATCCGTTCGCGGCGCTCGAGTTTGAACGAAACGCCGCGCAGCAGCGGCTGCCCCGCCACGTCCTTGTGCATGTCTGATGCGGTCAGAAGCGCCATCGGCTGCTGATGGTAGGCGCTGAGTTGATCCTCGCGGGTGGCACGCGGAACCGCCACCCGCTCCGGTAAGATCACGCGCCGATGCGCAATCGCCTGCTCGCAAAGCTCGTCCCTCTCGCGCTGCTCGCACTGCTGGTGCTGGCGCCGGCGGCAAATGCGTACAACGACGGCCGCGGCTTCTACGGGGCGACGAACGACAAGGTCGTGACCGACGCGGGCTTCATCCTGATCATCTTCTTCCCCACGTTCATCTTCCTGGCGAGCATGCTCCAGCGTCATCTGGAGAAGCGCAAGGAAGCACGCAAAGCCGCGCACACGGCGCTGCTCAGCAACGGCCACCTGCGCGGCGGCTGGTAGCGATCCGATGGCCGGCGCTGGACTTTGTCCTCGGTCGCTCGCGTGCTGAAACCTTGTCCTCGGTCGCTCGCGTGCTGAAACCTTGTCCTCGGTCGCTCGCGTGCTGAAGCACGCCACGCTCCCTGCGTCCGCGCCCAGCTTGGCCCCTCGAACCGCTACCCGCGTTCTAGGTTAAGACGATGAGTGATGGGCCGAGCGGAGTCGACGCCGTCGGCTACGAGCGTCGCGGAGCGGCCGCGGTCATCACGATCGACCGCGAGCATCGACGCAACGCCGTCGACGGCCCGACCGCGGCTGCGCTGCACGACGCGTACCTGCGCTTCGAGGCCGACGAGGACGCACGGGTGCTCGTAGTGACTGGAGCCGGCGGCGTCTCCTTCTGCGCCGGCGCCGACCTCAAGGCGACGGACACGATGGCGGGGCGCCTGCTGAGCGACGAGGGGCCGATGGGCTTCACGCGCCTGACGGCGTCGAAGCCGACGATCGCCGCGATCTCGGGCTTCTGCCTCGCGGGCGGCCTGGAGATCGCGCTGTGGTGCGACCTGCGCATTGCCACGGAGGACGCGAAGCTCGGCTACCCCGAGCGCCGCTGGGGCGTGCCGCTGATCGACGGCGGCACCCAGCGGCTGCCGCGCATCGTCGGCCTCGGACGGGCGCTCGACCTGATCCTCAGCGGGCGCATCGTCGACGCGCGGGAGGCGCTCGCGATGGGGTTGCTGACCGAGGTCGTGGCTCCCGGCGCGCATCTCGAGCGCGCGCTCGCGCTCGCCGAGGGACTCGCGCGCTTCCCGCAGCGCACGATGCTCGCCGACCGCCGCGCCGCGATCGAGGGCTTCGGCATGCCGCTCGCCGACGCGCTCGCGCTCGAGGCCAAGGCCGGTCCCGAGGTGTTCGAGGACGGCGCGCGCGGGGCGGAGCGCTTCGCGGGCGGCGAGGGACGCGGCGGCGCGGGCGCGGGCGCGTAGCGCGGGGC
>JASLHP010000422.1 GCA_030149625.1 Solirubrobacteraceae bacterium | reverse complement strand
CCGGGCCTGAACGCCGTCATCCGCGCGATCGTGCGCCGGGGTCTGGCCGAAGCGGGCAACAGCTTCGTCGGCTTCCGCCATGGCTGGGCCGGAGTGCTCGCCGGCGATGCGCTCGAGCTGACGCTGCAGAGCACCGCCGGCATCCTCCCGCGCGGCGGCACGATCATCGGCACCTCGCGCACGAACCCGTACGCCGACGGCGGCGACGGCACGGCTCTGGTCAGGCGCACGCTGGAGTCCGCGGGCGTGCAGGCGCTGATCCCGATCGGCGGCGAGGACACGCTCGGCGTCGCTCTGCGCCTGCACCGCGACGGCGTGCCGATCGTGGGCGTGCCGAAGACGATCGACAACGACCTCGGCGGCACCGACGTGACGTTCGGCTTCCAGACCGCCGTGCAGATCGTCACCGACGCGATCGATCGCCTGCACACGACCGCCGAGTCGCACAATCGCGTGATGGTCGTCGAGGTGATGGGCCGTCATGCCGGCTGGATCGCGACGCACGCGGGCATCGCCGGCGGCGCCGACGCGATCCTCGTGCCGGAGCGCCCATTCGACATCGAACAGGTGGTCGCGCATCTACGACGTCGCCACGAACGCGGTCGCAGCTTCTCGATCGTGGTCGTCGCCGAGGGCGCGACCCCGCGCGAGGGAAGCCTGCGGACACGCGCCGGCGCCGCGACCGACGCCTTCGGGCACGCGCGGCTCGGCGGCATCGGCGTGACGCTCGAGCGGGAGATCGAGCAGCGGACGGGCTACGAGAGCCGCGTGACGATCCTCGGCCACGTGCAGCGCGGCGGCACGCCGGTGGCGTACGACCGTGTGCTGGCGACGCGCTTCGGCGTCGCCGCGATGGACGCGGTCGCGGCCGGGCGCTTCGGCGCGATGGTCGGCGCACGCGGCACCGAGATCGTCGAGACCGAGCTCGAGGACGCGCTGCGCGAGCCGAAGCTGCTGAACCCGGGGCTCTACGAGACCGCCGAGCTGTTCTTCGGCTGAGGAGCCACGCGCCGGCGAGTATCCTCCGATGAGCGCTAGCGAGCGCCTCGCGGACCACATGCCGAATGCGTCGCCCAGAGCCGCCGTGCCGGCGCCTGAGGCGGTCGATCGACACCCGGCGCTCGGGCCGGCGCTCGCGCCCACGAAATCAGGACAGAATGTCGGAATGATTCGACATCCGGCCGCGTGGTCGTGTATTGTCCAATCAGCCAATTAAGGGTGCTGGGACGAGGAACGATGGCGAGCGCGAATCCAGAGAAGACGAGATGGATGCGGGGGCCTTCGACGCCGCTGCGGGGCGCGCTACTCGGCCTCCTGCTCGAACGTCCCGGGCACGGCGGCGATCTCGCGAACCGCCTCGCGGCCAGGCTGGGCGAGACTTGGCGAGTCGACACCAACGACGTCTACAGACTGCTCGAGCAGCTCGAGAAGACGGGGTTGGCAGTCTCGCGCGACGAGCCCAAGCGCAACAACAACCGCCGTACGCATCTCGTCTACTACCCGACCGAGGAGACCTCGGAGGCGTTGACGCTGTGGATGGAGACGCTGCTGCCACGCGAGCCGGTGCGCCTCGGGCTGCAGGCGAAGCTGTCGGTGGCACGCGAACAGGACGCGCGCCGGCTGCTCGCGGCGCTGCGCGCGTACGAGCGCGAGTGCCTGGTGCTGGCCCAGCTCGTCAGCCCCACCGATGGCCGCGGCCGCTCCTGGGCAGCCCTCTGCATGGACTGCACGCGCGACGCCGTCTATGCGCAGCTCGAGGTCGAGATCGATTGGGCGACGCGCACCAGGCAGCGCATCAACGAATTCGTCGAACACAGCCGCTAGCGTCGTTCGGCAGATGGCGCCGCTGCTCTCCTTTCTGAACGTCAGCAAGCGCTATCCGGACGGCGATCGTGAGATCGTCGTGCTCGACCGCGTATCGCTGGACATCGACCCCGGGGTCTCGGTGGGAGTCCGCGGCGCACGCCGCTCTGGCAAGTCGACGCTCCTGCGCCTAGCGGCGGGCATCGCGCTGGCGGACCACGGAACGATCAGCTTCGAAGGCCATGACGTCGCGCGGATGAGCAGTGGCGAACGCGGCCGGCTGCTGCGGCGCGAGATCGCGTTCGTCTCAGCCTCAGACTGGCGAGCCTCCCCCGGCGAGAGCGTCGTCGACCACGTGGCCACTGCGCTCGGGAGCGAGGGCCTGACGATGCGCGAGGCGCGTCGCCGCGCGATGCGTGTGCTCGACAGGGTCGAGATCGCGATGGGCGCCGAGGAACCGACCACTTCGCTGTCGACGACCGAGCGTCTGCGCGTGATGCTCGCTCGCGCGCTCGCACACGAGCCGCGGCTGTTGATACTCGACGAACCGGCGATCCTTCCGAGCTTCGGCGAGCGCGACAAGTTCCATGCGCTGCTGCGCGACGCGGCCGGCGAACGCAAAATGACGTTGCTGATGGCCTCCGAGGAAATGGCTGCGCTACAGGGGGTTGGAGTATTGATCTCGATCGCCGACGGCGAACTGACGTCGACGGAGTCGCTGGGCACCGTCGTTCCGCTGCCCGGACGCAGACGCGCCGGCGCGGAGCGCCCCGTGCAGTGAGCACGCTCGAGCTGCGCGACGTCGTCAAGCACTACTCGACCGACATCGAGACCGTCAAGGCCGTCGACGGCGTCTCGCTGACGGTCTCCGGCGGAGAGTTCGTCGCGCTGTACGGCCCTAGTGGCTCGGGCAAGACGACCCTGCTGATGCTCGCGGCGGCGCTGACGACGCCAGACAGCGGCAGCGTCTCCTTCGACGGACGCGTACTGAGCAAGCTGTCAGAGCGCGACAGCGCCCTGTACCGGCGCAGGGACGTGGGGTTCGTCTTCCAGTCCTTCCACCTGATTCCGCACACCTCGGCGCTCGACAACGCGACGATCAAGCTCACCGGTGACGGGTGCACGCTGCGCGAGGGACGCCGCCGCGCGCTGCCGTGGCTCGAGCGTGTGGGCTTGGCCGCGCGAGCGGACTACACGCCGGAGCAGTTGTCGATGGGCGAGCGCCAGCGGATCGCGATCGCACGAGCGCTTGCCAACGAGCCGCGGCTGCTGCTCGCCGACGAGCCCACCGGCAACCTCGACTCCAAGCGCAGCCGCGAGATACTGGCGTTGATGCGCGACATCTGCCATGAGCGCGGCATCCCTGGGCTGCTGGTCACGCACGATCTCGACGCGGCGCCGTTCGCGGATCGTGTGCACACGCTGCGCGACGGCCACATCGCCGACGGAATAGACCCGGAGATGGCAGCCGCACCATCGTGAAGCGCCCGCTGAACCCCTCGATCGCGGGGGTCCGTGTGAGCATGCTGGCCCACTTGTACAGGGTGCGTCTGCGCTCCCACGCGGTCCAGGAGCTGCTCGCGGGCAGCGGCATCGCGGTCGGCGTGGCGCTCGTCCTGGGAGTGCTGCTAGCCAACGCCAGCCTGACCGGCGCGGCGGGGGAGCTCGTCCACAAGTTCGTGGGATCGGCGCGCATGCAGCTGGCGGCGCGCTCCCAGGCAGGCTTCGACGAGCAGCTGGCCACCGCCGCACGCAGGCTCGCGGGCGTGCGCGCCGCGGCGCCGGTTCTGCGCGAGAACATCGCGGTGCTCGGCCCGTCCGGACGCCGCGAGTCGATACAGCTGCTCGGCGTGTCCGCCGCGGTGACGGGCCTGGGAGGCCTCGGCACACGCGAGCTCGGTCTCGGCGGATTCGCTTTCAGCGGCGGGCTGATCCTGCCCGAGAGCGTCGCCGACGCGATCGGCGCCGAACCGGGGGATCGCGTCACGGTGCTCGCATTCGGCGCGGCGCACACGATCGCCGTCGCGGATGTACTGAAGAGCTCGCTGTTCGGCGTGCTGGCGTCGAGCCCCGTGGCCGTGACGCTGCTCCCAAACGCGCAGAGCGTCACCGGGCTGAAGGGTCGCATAACGCAGGTCTTGGTCGAGCCGCGCCGGGGTGACGATCGACTCGTGGCCGGAGAGCTGGGCGCGCTCGCCGCGGGACGCCTGAGCGTGCTGCCGGCTGACGACGAGCTGAGTCTGCTCGCGCAGGCGGTCAAGCCGAACGATCAGTCGACCTCGCTGTTCGCGGCGATCAGCGTGATGGTCGGATTCCTGCTCGCGCTCAACGCGATGCTGCTGACGATTCCCGAGCGGCGGCGGTTCGTGGCGGATCTGCGCCTGCAGGGCTACGACTGGCGTCAGATCGTAGTGCTGCTCGCGTTCCAGGCGGGCGTGCTCGGAGTCGCCGCCTCGGCGGTTGGCGTGATCCTCGGCGATGTCCTCTCGCACGCCTTTCTGCATCGCATCCCGACGTATCTGACGACCGCGTTTCCGATCGGCACGCAGGAGTCGCTGCGGATTGGCGCGATCCTGATCGCGGTCGGCTGCGGCGTGCTCGCGACCGTGCTCGCGTCGCTCTCGCCGGTGCTCGATCTGCGCCCAGGCCGCCCGACCGACGCGGTTTTTCGCGACCGCTCCGGCAGGGGCGAGGTGTTGGCACGAACGACCCCGCTGAAGCTGGCGCTGATCGGCGCCGCGCTAGTCGCGGCGATCACGGCCGCCGTCCTGATCGAGCCAGACCTGACGATCGCCGCCGGCATGGCACTGGCGCTGGCGGCGCTGCTGGCGATTCCCAGCGTGTTCGTCGGTATCGGGCGCGTGTTGCGATGGACCGGCGAACGCGTGCCCAGCAGCTCGCTGATAGTGGTCGTCTCCGAGCTGCGCGCCGTGACCACGCGCTCGGTCGCGCTCGCCGGGATCGCGGCCCTCGCGGTGTACGGCAGCGTCGCGATCGGTGGCGCGCGCACGGACCTGATCCACGGCCTCGACGCGAGCTTCAACGAATACCTGGGCACCGCGGATCTGTGGGTCACGACCGGAGGCAACGACCTGGCGACCAATGCGTTTGCCGCGGGCGACGCGATTCAGGCCATCGAACGCTCCGCGGGCGTCGCTTCGGTGCGCGTCTACCAGGGCGGCTACCTCGACGTCGGCAAGCGACGTCTGTGGATCATCGCGAGGCCACCGAGCGACCGCGTCATGATCCCAGCCAGCCAGTTCCTGAAAGGCAATCCGGCGCGCGCAACGCGCCTGCTGCGCACGGCCGGGTGGGCGGCGATCTCGGACGCGTTCGCGAAAGAACACGATCTCGGCATCGGCAGCAGCTTCGAGCTGCCCACGCCCGCCGGCGACGCCCGGCTGCGCGTGGCGGCGATCACGACCAATCTCGGCTGGTCGCCGGGCGCCGTGATCCTCAACACGAGGGACTACCGACGCTACTGGCAGACCAGCCAGCCTTCCGCGCTGGAGGTCAACCTCGAGCCGGATGTGGGCGAGACAGAGGGCCGCCGCGCGGAGGCACGGGCGCTCGCCCATCGCCCTGGCCTCGGCGGGGAGACGCTGCGTGAACGCGGGCGTCAATACGACGCGAACGCGCT
>JASLHP010000369.1 GCA_030149625.1 Solirubrobacteraceae bacterium | reverse complement strand
GCTGAACTCGATGACGAAGGCGGCGATGCGCGAGGCGCTCTCCTCGCTGCGTCCCGCCGAGGAGTTCGAGCGCCTCGAGGAGGCCGCAGGCTCGCGCTCGGAGGCCGACTGGATCGTCGGCATGAACTCCACCCGCGCCGCCACGATCAGGCTGCGCAGCTCATTCAACGGAGCGGTCTCGCTCGGGCGCGTGCAGACCCCGACGCTGGCGATCGTGGCGCGTCGCGAGGAGGAGATCAAGGCCTTCAAGTCGGAGCCCTACTGGCTCGTGGACGCGACTTTCGCGGCCGGCGCGCTGGAAGACGAGCAGACCGGTGAGCGCACCTACATCGGCAACTTCCAGGCTCCCGCGGGCTCTCCCGGGAACACCAAAGGGCCGCGCATCGGCACCGAGGCGGAGGCGCTCGCGATCGTGGCCGCCTGCGAGGGCAGGCCGGGAACGATCACGAAGCTCGAGAAGAAAGAGCAACGCGAGAAAGCGCCGATGCTGTACGACCTGACGACGCTGCAGCGCGAGGCGAACAATCGCTATGGCTTCTCGGCCAAGCGCACGCTCGCGGCCGCGCAGCGGCTGTATGAGGAGCACAAGGCCCTCACGTACCCGCGCACCAACTCCCGTTACCTGACGAGCGACATGGTCGAGGAGATCAAGCCAATCTCCGAGCTCGTGGGCACGCACCGGGAGTACGCCAGGAGCGCCGAGTACGTCGTCGGCCTCGACGTGCTGCCGCTGGCGCGCGTGGTCAACGACGAGAAGGTCTCAGATCACCACGCGATCATTCCCACGCGCTCCGAGCACAACCTCGAGAAAATGGGCTCCGACGACCGGCGCATCTATGACATGGCGGTGCGGCGCTTCCTCGCGGTCTTCCATCCGGAGGCGGTGTTCGAGAACACGCGCGTGGAGACGACCGTGCACGTCGCCGGCGGCGGCGAAGCTCCCGCGGGCCATCTGTTCCGCACCCGCGGCAAGCTCTTGATCGTGCCCGGCTGGCGCGGCGTCTACGACGAAGTCTCAGCTGACGCCAAAGCCGCCGAAGCCGAGGCGCGCGGCGAGGACGATGAGGAGACCGACCAGCAGCTGCCGCGCCTGCTCGCCGACGAGCAGGTGCAGACGCGCGAGATCCGCAGCGCCCGCAAGGAAACCAAACCGCCACGCCGCTATAGCGACGCCTCGCTGCTCGGCGCGATGGAGACCGCCGGCAAGCTCGTCGACGACGACGAGCTGCGCGAGGCGATGAAGGATTCCGGCATCGGCACGCCGGCGACGCGTGCGGCGATCATCGAGCGGCTGATCACCGTCGGCTACGTCGAGCGCGACGGCCGTGCGCTCGTCGCCACCGAGAAGGGCCTCAACGTGATCCGGCTGCTCAACGAGCACGCGCTCACGTCTCCGGGGCTGACCGGGAGCTGGGAGCAGCGGCTCGGCAAGATCGAGCGCGGCGAGGATTCGCGCAAGCAGTTCATGAGCGACATCGCCGGCTTCGCGCAGGAGACCGTCAAGGAGCTCGACGAGACGCTCAAAGACGTGCGCATCCCGCGCGCCAAGCTCGGCCCTTGCCCGGTGTGCGGCCACGAGATCGTCGAGAACCGCAAGGGATACTCGTGCTGGGCGCGCGAGGACCCAGGCTGCGGCTTCGTGATCTGGAAGGCCAAAGCCGGCAAGACGCTGCCGCTGGCCGTCGCCCGGGAGCTGATCAGAAAGGGCTACACCGAGCAGGCGGTGACGGGCTTTCGTGGGCGCAGCGGACGCAGCTTCCGCGCGCACCTCGCGCTCGCCCAGACCGAGGAGGGCAAATGGCGCGTCGAGTTCGACGAGCTTTGGGCCAAGGAGGGCGCCAAACCGCCTGACGCCGAGGCCGAGACGGCAGGCGAGACGGTCGAGGCGCGTAGCGCTGCATAGCGTCGGGCGCTCGCGCCAGGATGGGCGGGCGTGTCGATCACGTTGATCAGCGGGCCCGCGAACGCGGGCAAGGCCGAGGTTGCGCTGGACGCCGTGCGCCGGCATGTGGCGCACGGAGAGGAGCCGCTGCTGATCGTCCCCACGCGCGCGGACGCCGAGCGCTATCTGCGTGAGCTCGCCGGCGCTGGCGCGGCCGTGGGTCTGCGCGTGGAGCGCTTCGCGGGCCTGATCGGCGAGCTGGTGCGCCGTGCCCGCATCGGCGAGCCGCTGATCGGCTCCGTCGCCCGCGAACGCGTGCTCGAGGCGATCGCCGCGGGGGCGGCGGCAGGGCCGCAGAGCTCTGGCTCTCCGGGTTTTGTGCGCGCGCTGGGGGAGGTGTTCGCCGAGCTCCGGGTGCGGCGCGTCACGCCCGCGCGTCTGCGCCAGTCGCTGGCGAGCGCGCTCGCGGACGCAACGCTGGCGAGCGCGCTCGCGGACGCAACGGTGGCGAGCGGCGCCACGAACGAGGCGGTCGGGGACGCCGCCGATCGCGCCGACCCCAACCAGTCGTTTCACCCCGCGCGGCTGGACCGCCTGTTCGCCGAATATTGCGCGACGCTGCGCCGGCTCGGGCACCTCGATGCAGAGCAGCGCGCTGTGCGCGCCTTGGACGTGCTGCGCGAGCGGCCGGCGCTGTGGGCACACACGCCAGTGGTGTTCTACGGGTTCGATGACCTGACGAGGCTGCAGCTGGATGCGATCGAGACGCTGGGGAGGGTCGTCGACGCCGAGGTCACGGTGTCGCTCGCGTACGAGCCGGGGCGTGCCGCGTTCGCGGGTCGCGCCGCGAGCTACCACGCGCTCGCGCCGCTGGCCACACAAGTGCGCGAGCTTCCAGCGCGGGCCGAGTACTACGCGCCGGCCGCGCGCACGGTCCTCAGCCACATCGAGCGCTCGCTGTTCGAGCCGCGGGCGCCTCGCATCGAATCGGGCACGGCGCTAAGGCTGCTCGAGGGCGGCGGCGAACGCGCGGAGCTCGAGCTCGTCGCCGCGGAGATCAGGGGGTTGCTCGACGACGGCATGGAAGCCGAGGAGATCGCCGTGCTCGTGCGCGCCGGCGGAACCGATCTCGACCTGTTGGAGGAGGTCTTCTCGGCTCGCGAAATCGCCTTTTCGCTGTGCCGCCCGCGTCCGTTCGGCGACACGGCGATCGGACGCGCGCTGATCGGCGTGCTGCGTTGCACGCCCGCCGCCGACGGCTCGAGCGCGGGCGAGCTCGGCGACCTGCTCGCGTGGCTGCGGGCACCTGGACTGCTCGCGGCCTCGCGTACGGGCGACGTTGGGCCGGCGCGCGCCGGCGGACAGAACGCGATGGATCGGCTGGAGCTCTCCGCTCGGCGTGCCGGCGTGACCGGCGCGGAGCAGGCGCGAGCCATGTGGGAGCAGCGTCACCGGCGGCTGGAGGCGATCGACCGCTTCGCGGACGCGCAGCGGCGCGGTGCCGTCGCATTGTGCGAGCGCGCCGCGCGCGAGCTCTACTGGCTGTTCTGCGCTCCGCGGCGTGGCGGCGCGGATGTGCTCGCGGCAGACGAGCTCCCCGAGGCGGATGCGCTCGCGACCGGTCGGCGCGCGCTGGCCGAGCTGCGCGAGCTGGCGCGCATCGCTCCGGAGCTGGCGCCGGCCACAGCCGGCGAGCTGGCGCGGGTGCTGGAGCGGCTGGAGCTGCGCGGCGATCCGGGCACGACGGATCTAAGCGCGAATGCGGTCGCGGTGCTCGACCCGCTCGCGCTGCGCGCCCGCAGAGTGCGAGCCTTGTTCGTGTGTGGCCTGCAGGAGGGCGTGTTCCCGGCGCGCGCTCGACCGCGGCCGCTGCTGAACGAGGAGGAGCGACGGCGGCTGGCGGAGGTCTCGGGGCTGGTGCTCGGCGAGCACCAGGACATGCTCGCGGCCGAGCGCTACCTGCTGTATGCCGCGGTGTCGCGTCCGCAGGAGCGACTCACACTCAGCTGGCACGTCGCCGATGACGAAGGCGAGGCGACGTCGCGGTCGTTGTTCGTCGACGACGTATGCGACCTGTTCGCCGAGAGCCTTCAGCGCGAGCGGGTGACGAGGCCGCTCGGGACAGTCGACGAGCTCCCCGAGGACGCCTCGTCGCGCGCCCCCCGGCGCGCGACCGACGGATGGCTGCGCGACGAGCGACTGCTCACGCAACTGCGCGAGCACGTCTGGTCGGCGTCATCGCTCGAGCGCTGGATCGGCTGCCCGGTGAGCTGGTTCGTGGAGCGGATGCTGCGCCCGGACTCCTTCGAGGCCGACCCCGAACCGCTCGCGCGGGGTGGACTCGCACACGCCGTCCTCAAGGACACGCTCCAAGGGCTTCGCGAGGAGACAGGCAGCGCTCGACTCACGAGCGCCAATCTCGCGCGGGCTCGTGAGCTGCTCGCGCGAGCGCTCACGGACAGGGAGCACGAGTATCCGCTGTCGGTCACGCCGGAGCGGCGAACGGCCATCGGCAGGCGTCTGGCGGCCGACCTCGAGCGCTATCTGGAGCACGCGGCAGCGCTCGCGAGCCCGCTGGAGCCGTTCGCGCTGGAGCTCGGGTTTGGCTTCGCGGAGGGCGATGAGCGCGGTGAGGCGAGCGATCTGCCCGCGCTCGAGCTCGGCGGCGGCGTGCGGCTGCGCGGGCGAATCGACCGCGTCGACGCGAGCGCGGGCGGCGAGGCGGTCGTCTACGACTACAAGGGCGGGCGCGCGCCCGCCGGCGCGCGCTGGGT
>JASLHP010000326.1 GCA_030149625.1 Solirubrobacteraceae bacterium | reverse complement strand
GTCTCGCCCCAGCGCGCGCCGATAGGGGGCCATAGCCGCACCAACAGCCTCGCGAGGCCTCCGACTCAGGGGCCGCGCTCGGACGCGAGCGAAGCGCTGTAGCGGGCGGCTGGCAGGACGTTCCAGTACCCACAGTTCCCTCGAAACCGGAGCACGATCATGGAAATAGCCGCCAAACAGGCAGTAAGGCCATCACCAGCTGAGGTGCTGTCGACGTGGCAGGAGTACCGCAGCGCCGGAGAGCTGGCGCTGCGCGACCGGCTGGTCTTCATGTTCATGCCGATGGTCCGTCACATCGTCTACCGCAAGGTACGCGCGGTGCCCGCGCACTGCGACGTCGAGGACTTTCTCTCGTGTGGCCTTGAGGCGCTGATCCGGTCGATCGAGCGTTATGACCCCGACAAGGGCGCGTCGCTCGAGCAGTATGCGTGGACGCGGATACAGGGAGCCGTGCTCGACGAGCTGCGCCGCCAGGACTGGGCGCCACGCTCCCTGCGCCGCGAGGAGCGCGCGATCAACGACGCCCGCGAAAGCTTCATATACAGCCACGAACGCCACCCCAGCCGTGAGGAGCTCGCGGAGGCGCTGGGCATCAGCGCCAGCCAGCTGACTGACCGCTTGGACCAGGTGGAGCTCGCGGAGGTCGGATCGCTGAACCGTGCGGTCGGCTCTGAGGACAGCGCGTTGACCGAGCAGATCGACATGCTCGAGAGCAGCGACCGCGACTGCGATCCGGTCGCGCACGCCGAGCTCGGCGAAGCGAAGGCGCGCTTTCGCAAGGCGTTCGCGCAGCTGTCCAAGCAGGAGCGCGAAGTCGCCGTGATGCTGTATGTCGAGGAGCGCACGCTGCGCGAGGTCGGCCAGCGACTCGGCGTCTCCGAGAGCCGCATCTCGCAGATCCACACGCAGCTGCGCCGTCGCCTCTACGAACAGCTCTCCGGCGAGCTCGTGCTGTTCAACGAGCTCGGCTGAGCGGCGACACGCTCGGCATCGAGTCCGCGGTTGGCGACACGCCGACACGGTCGCGCAGGATGACCGTGGCCTGATCGGCGGGACTGAGCGTGATGCTGCGTCTGCGCGTGCCGGCATCCGCCGCCCGCACCGCGGCGATCTCACAGCGGCTCAGCACCGCGCTGAGCACCACCTTCATCTCGGTGAGCGCGAAGCTCGCGCCCAGACAGCGTGTGCGTCCGCCGCCGAACGGGATCCAGGTGTACTTTCCGGGCGCGCGCCCACGCACGTCACCGTCCTCGCCCTCGAGGAAACGCTCCGGGCGAAACGCCCGCGGTTCCGGGTAGATGTCGGGATCGCGGTGCACCAGGTAAGCACTGACGACGAGCGCGACGCCCGGTGGATACTCGATGCCGCCGATCTCGGTTGCCTGCTTGACCACGCGCGGCTCGGCTTCCGCGAGCACCGGGCGCAGTCGCAGGACCTCCTGGATGCACGCGTTCAGGTAGGCGTCGCTCTCGCCGGCGTCGAGCTCCGCGCTCAGCCGTCGCGCCGCCGCCGGCTCGCGTGCGAGACGCTCGAACGCCCACGCAAGCTGCGAAGCGGTGGTCTCGTGCCCGGCGACGAGTGCCGTCACGAGCTCGTCGCGCAACTCGCGCGCGCTCATTGGCGAGCCGTCCTCGTGTCGGGCGCCGAGCAGCATGTCGAGCACGTCATCGCGTCGCCCGCCCGTCTCCCCGCCGTCGTCCCGCTCGCCGCGTCCGTCCCAGCTCGCGTCTCCCGGGGCTTCGCGATCGACTCCCCCGGTTTCGCCGCGCTCGCGCCGCCGCTGCTCGATCAGCTCGAACAACTGCCGGTCGAGGTCGGCGTGCAGCTCTGGAAAGCGTGCCCATCGGCCGCGGCCAGAGAGGATTCGCTGTGCGAATGGGAGCAGCGACAGCGGGCTCTCGCTGAACGCGAGCAGCTCGGTGAGCGTCACGCGCAGCTCGTCCAGCTGTGCTCCTTGGCGCAGCCCGAAGACGGCCCGCAAGATGATCTCGAGCGTGAGGCGCTGCAGGCGTGGATGCAGCTGGATCGCCTGCTCGCGCGGCCAGCTCGCAAGCTCGCGCTCGGCCAGCTCGCTCATCACACCGGTGAGCCGCTGCATGCGCTCGCCGTGGAACGCGGGCAGCATCAGCCTGCGTTGCTCGAGGTGCGCGTCCTCGTCGAGCAGGATCACCGAGTTTGACCCGACGAGCGATTCGATCACGCGCACGCCCTCGCCCGGGTGCAGCGCCGTCGGCGAGGCCATGAAAACCTGCTCGATCTCCGTCGGATCCGACAGCACGACGAACGGCGGCTGGCCGAGCACGCGCAGCGTGAAGCGACGTCCATAGCGCGCGCGGCAGCGCTCGAGCATGGCAGTGGGACGTCGCCAAGCTACGATCGTCTGCCAACTCGCCGGCAGGCGCGGTCCAGGCGGTAGCTCTGCGATGTTCCGGCCCATGGGACCTCCTTGCTTGCCTCCACTTATAATCTACCTATGAGTATATCTACTAATCGGTACCTGTCAAGCTGATGCCGCGGGGACAATTCGACCGCAGCGAGCGCAAGGCGGCCACGCGTGCGCGCCTGCTGGACGCCGCCGCCCGCGTGTACGCACGCCAGGGTTTCGCGGGGGCGACACTCGACGAGGTGGCGGCTGAGGCGGGTTTTACGAAGGGCGCGGTGTACGCGCATTTCGGCAGCAAGGAGAACCTGCTGCTGGCGCTCTTGCAGGAGCATCTGGGAGGTCAGATCGCCGAGCAGCTCGAGTTCTTCGATCGCGAGCGCTCGGATCGTGAGCGCCCGACGTGGCAGCGCCCGATCGCGGGCAGCGACAGCTGGATGCGACGTCTGAGCGTGGATCCCGACCCCTTCCGGCTGTTCGTCGAGCTGTGGAGCTATGCGCAGCGCGACGAGCAGCTGCGCGCGCGTTTGGCGAGCGGCCTGGACGCTTTGCGCATGACGTTCGTGCGCTTTGGCGCCGAGAGCGCGGCGGACGCCGGCGTGCAGAGCACCGACGCGGCGCACGAACAGTTCGCGAGCGCGCTGATCGGGCTGATCCTCGGCCTCGGGCTGGTCAAGCTCGCCGACCCCGATGCGGTACCCGAGCGGCTGCTCGGCGTCACCGCCGCGATCTTCATTCGCGCGCTGGAGACGAGCCCCGAGGCGCGCGAGCTGCTGGCGGGCGCGGCCACGCCGGCGACGCCGCGCTGATCTCGCCCGCCGGCGGCCTCTGCGCAATCATCCGCGGGTGCTCCTGCTCGCGGTCAAGCTGCTGCTCGCGCCGTGCTTCGTGATCGGCGCGTCGCTCGCGGCACGCCGTTTTGGACCGCGTATCGGCGGCTTGGTCGGCGGTCTGCCGGTCGTGGCGGGCCCAATCCTGCTGGTCTACGCGCTTGCGCACGGTCGGACGTTCGCGGCGGGAGCAGCCGCCGGCACGCTGCTCGGCCTCGTGTCGTTGATCGCGTTCGTGGTCGTCTACGGCCGACTCGCCGGACGCCTGTTCTGGGG
>JASLHP010000226.1 GCA_030149625.1 Solirubrobacteraceae bacterium | reverse complement strand
TCGCCGGGCTGGTTCATGAAGACGTTGACGGCCTCGTCTTTGATCGGGAGTCGTCCCACCTCCTCGAAGCCGAGGGCTTCGTAGAAAGCGACAGAGCGGTCGATGTCCGTGATGCGATAGCAGGTGTGGATCAGGGCCATGCGGCCAAAGTCTATGCGAGTGCGGCAGCGGCTGGCCGTGGATCGCGTCGGGGAAGGTTCCGGTGCCAGCGGCGTCTAGCTCGGCGGGGCCGCAACCGGCGACCCGTACCCATCTTCAGATTGAGAGGAATCAATGAGGCGAACTTCCATGCTCTTGGCGTGCCTGCTCGTGGGCGTCTTCAGCAGCTCGTCGATCGCGAGCGCCCGGGGCTCGGCGACGCAGGCGCGCGCCGGCGCGACGCCGACAGTCGTGCTGCGCCACACGAAGCTCGGGTTCATCCTGACGACGCCGGCGGGTCTCACGCTTTACATGTTCACTCACGATCAGGGCACCGAAAACAGCTGCGTGGCGATCTCCGGCTGCGCGAAGTTCTGGCCCGCGCTCGAGACCAGCGGAGCTCCCACCGGGGGCTTCGGTGTCAAGCGCTCGCTGCTCTCCACGATCGAACTCGCGGGCGGCGCCAAACAGGTGACATACGCCGGCCACGCGTTGTACACGTTCGTGGGGGACCGGCCGCACTCGACCGGGTATGTCGGCGTGAGCGCCTTCGGCGGCGACTGGGATGCGCTGAACGCAGCGGGGCAGTTGATCGCGTAGCGATTGGCGATCCGCGAGCGCGGGCGGCGGCACTCGGCTGGTGCCCGCGCTCACAGGCCAGTCTGCGCGATGCGCTCGCGAGACCCGTCCGCGCCCGTCCTCAGCGCTCTAGACTTGCGCGCGTGCGGACCCTGATCGTTGGCCACGGCGGGCGTGAGAGCGCGCTCGCGCGCGCGATGGCCGAGCACAGCGAGCTGCACGCGTTCGTCGGTCACGAGAATCCGTCGATCGTGCGTGTCGTTGCGGGCTCCGGCGGCAGCCACCAGCGCGGCGACGTGTGCGACCCGCGGGCTGTCGCCGCGTTCGCACGCGAGCGGCAGATCGACCTCGCGATGGTCAGCTCCGACGAGCCGCTCGCGGCGGGCGTGGTCGATGCGCTGCTCGCGCAGGGCACGCGCGCCGTCGGCCCCACCGCCGCCGGCGCCGAGATCGAGTGGAACAAGACGTTCGCGCGCTCCGTGCTAGCCGAAGTCGCCCCCGAGGCATCGCCGCTGCTGCGCGTCGTTCACGACGCGCGCGAGCTCGACGACGCGCTCGCGTTCTTCGGCTCGGCGCCAGTTGCCGTCAAGCCGCCCGGCTTGACCGGCGGCAAGGGCGTGAAGGTCATGGGTCCACACCTCGCGAGCCACGAGGACGCGCGCGATTACGCGCTCGAACTGCTGCGCCGCGGCGGTGAGCGCGAGGGCGTGCACATCGAGGAGAAGGTCGTCGGCGCCGAGTTCACGATTCAGGCGATCAGCGACGGGCGCACGGTCGTGTTCCCGCCGTCGACCTACGACTACCCGTACCGCTATGACGGCGACGACGGGCCGGGCACCGGCGGCATGGGCTCGCTGTCGATGGCCGCGCCGACGCTGCCGTTCATGACCGCCGCCCACTACCAGCAGGCCTGCTCGATCGTCGAGCGCGTGATCGAGCGCCTCGCGCAGCAGGGGCGCCATTTCAACGGCATCATGAACAGCGGCTTCTTCGCTACCGCCGGCGGCGTCAAGGCGATCGAGTTCAACGCGCGCTTCGGCGACCCCGAGTGCATGAACATCATCAGCCTGTTCGACGGCAGCTGGCCGCACGTGATGGAGCGGATCTGCGCCACGAGCCTCGCGCCCGGCGACGTGCCGCTGCGCGACGAAGCCTCGCTCGTGCTGTACCTCGTCTCGCCCGACTACGCGCTGCGGCCCGGACCCGCGTACGAGTTCGAGCTCCAGCGCGAGCGCATCGAAGCGGACGGCTGTGACGTGCACTTCTCCTCCGCCGTAGAGATCGGCGAGGGCTCCTACCGGACCGTCGGGACCTCCAGGGCACTTGCGCTGACGACCACGGCGCCCACGCTCGAGCAGGCCCGCGCGCGCGTCGCCGCGAGCGCCGCGACCGTGTCCGTGCTCGATTGGCGCCGGGACGTCGGCGACGAGCGCTATCTGGACGGGCTGTCAGAGCTCGTCGAGTCGCGGGAAGCGGCAGCCAAGCCAGACGCCGCGGCCGCGGCGAGCAGTCAGTAGGCGGCGAGGCGCCCGCTGGCGTGAGCAGGCGGCGAGGCGCCCGCTGGCGTGAGCAGGCGGCGACGCGACGCTGCCCCGAGTGCCGGCCGCGCGATTCGTGCAAGGATGGGCGCGATGCTCGTCGAGCGCTCCATGCACCCGCAGTTTCTGTCCAACACGTTCCTCGTGGCTGACGGCGACGGCGGACCCGCGTTCTTCGTCGACGCCGGCGGGCCCGTGGCGCCGCTGATCGAGGCGGCTGACCGCCTCGGCCTGGAGCCCACGCACGTGCTGCTGACCCATCATCACTTCGATCACGTCGCAGACGTCGGCGAGCTGCTCGGGCGCTGGCCACAGCTCGAGGTCCTGATCTCAGAGCGCGAGCGCACGCTGCTCGCAGACGCCGTCGCCGCGAGCGACGGCGGTCTGGAAGGCGCGCTTGCTCGCCCGGAGGAGATGGGCTCGCTCGAGGCCGGTCAGACGCTCGGCTTCGGCGCGCTCGACGTGCGTGCGCTGCACACGCCCGGCCACACCGCCGGGATGCTGTCGCTGCTCGTCCGCGAGCCCGCGGGCCCAGGCGGAGTGTTCACCGGCGACACGCTCTTCAAGAACTCGGTCGGGGGCGTCAGGGCGCCCGGGCACAGCACCTACGCCGATCTGCGCGACTCGATCATGGGCACGCTCATGGAGCTGCCGCGCGACACCGTCGTCTACCCTGGCCACTCCGAGTACACGACGGTCGCACATGAGTGGGACTCGAACGCGTTCATCCGCGTCTGGCGCGGGCTCGACGCGGAGGGCTCGCAGTCGTGCACCGCGCTCGGCGAGCCCGCCACGCTCGTATTGCTCGGCGCGGACTACGACGGTGGCACCAAGGCTTGGGTGCGCTGGCGGGATGGCTCGGACGACATCGTCCCCGGCTCCCGCGTGGAGGCATCGTCCAGCTCCTAGCATGATGACCATGGCGCGCGAGAACGAGAAGATCCCCACCTCTCGCGCGCGGCGTACCGCGACCGTCGCCACGCTCGCCGCGAGCGAGGCAGTCAAGCAGTTCGGCACGCGCGCCGCCAACGTCACGCGTGGCGAGGAGGCCTCGGAAGAGGCGATGGCGCGCCGCCAGCTCGAGACCGCCAAGCAGATCGTCGCGGTGCTCGGCACGATGAAGGGCGCCGCGATGAAGCTCGGGCAGGTGATGTCGTTCCTCGACGTCGGCCTCGTCGCCGAGGAGCACCGCGACGAGTTCCAGCGTGAGCTCGCCAAGCTGCGCGACGCCGCGCCGACCGTGTCGTTCAAGCAGATGAAGCGCGTGATCGAGGAGGACCTCGAAGACGAGATCTCCGAGGTGTTCGCGTCCTTCCAAGAGGAGCCGATCGCCGCCGCGTCGATCGGGCAGGTCTACCGCGCGACGCTGCTCGACGGGCGCGAGGTCGCCGTCAAGGTCCAGTACCCAGGCGTCGCCAGCGCCGTCAGGGCGGACATGCAGAACCTGGACATGATCCTGCGCCTGCTCAAGCGCATGACCCCCGCGCTCGACGTCAAGGCGATCGCCGGCGAGATCAGGGAGCGGATCGTCGAGGATCTCGACTACGAGCTCGAGGCCCAGAACCAGCGCTCGCTCGCGCGCATCTTCGCCGGCCATCCCTTCATCGTCGTGCCCGACGTGATCACCTCGCTCTCGCGCGAGCGCGTGCTCGTCAGCGAGTACGTCGAGGGCGTCGGCTTCGAGGAGCTCAAGGGTCGCCCCCAGGCCGAGCGCGACCGCATCGGCGAGATCGTCTTCCGCTTCTTCCTCGGCTGTCTGTACCGACACCGCCAATTCTCCGGCGATCCGCATCCCGGCAACTTCCTGCTGCTCGGCGACGGGCGCGTCGCGTTCCTCGACTTCGGCCTGTTCAAGCGCCTCGACCCCGAGCCCGTCGAGCTCGAGCTCGCCGCCCAGCGCGCCGTCACCGAGGGCGACGCCGCGAAGCTGCACGAGCTGCTCGCCACCTCCGGCTTCCTGCCCGAACCCGAGCGCGTCGACCCAGATGTGCTGCTCGCGTTCATCAACGACGCGATCTGGTGGTACACGACCGCCGACGAAGACGTGCGGCTCAACCCAGAGATCGCCACCCAGGTGATGATCGAGAGCTCCGACCCCCGCTCCAGCCACTTCCGCGAGATGCGCCACCAGACGATCCGCCCCGAGCACCTGTTCGGCCGGCGCATGGAGATGCTCACGCTCGCCGTGCTCTCACAGCTACGCGCCGCCGCCAACTGGCACCGGATCGCACGCGAGTGGATGTACGGCGATGAGCCCGTCACCGAGCTCGGCCGCGAGGAGGCCGACTTCTACGGGCGCAGCGGCGTCGCCACGCACGGCTGAGCTCGCCGGCGCCGGCGGCGCCCACCGCGCGCGGCTGAGGCGGGGGCAGCCGCCCTCGTTCGCAAACCGGCTGAATCGGCTGCCTCGGCCGACCCCGCCGGCCGAAGGCCATAAAAGAAATCAAAAGCCCGGGTTCGTCTTCACGCGCTTGCGGTCCCGCGGGTGCAGGCGTCCCTTCGCCTCGAGCGTCTTGCAGGCCTCGGCGATGTCGTTGCCGAGGCACATCGTCAGCGAGTGCCCGAGCGTCTCCTTGACGAGCACGCGCATGATCTTCACGTGCTCGGCGTTCGGCGGCAGCGTGTACGCCGGCACCATCCAGCCGCGCTGCCCCGCGAGCTGCGCGGCCACGTCGAACTCGTCATAGGAGTGTTCGCCCGTCAGTTTGAACGCGACCAATGGCAACTGCTCGTCCTGTTCTGAGCCGATCAGCTCGAACTCCCCCGTCGCCGCGATCTCGTTCGCGAGCGTGCGCGCGTTGTACTTCATCGTCTCCATCACGTAGCGGTAGCCCGAGTGGCCGAAGCGCGCGAAGTTGTAGTACTGCGCGAGCACCATCGCCGAGCCCGTCGAGAAGTTCAACGTGAACGTCGCGTCGCGCTTGCCCAGGTAATTCTCGTAGAACACGAGATCCTCCGGCAGGTCCGCGTGCTCGCGGAACACCAGCCAGCCGATCCCCGGGTATACGAGGCCGAACTTGTGGCCCGAGACGTTGATCGAGCGCACCTGCTCCAGGCGGAAGTCCCACTCCGAGTCCGGGTACAAGAACGGCCACACGAAGCCGCCGCTCGCCGCGTCCACGTGCAGCGGCACGTCGATCCCCTGCTCGTGCTTGAGTCCCACGAGGAAGTCGTTGATCCCGCGGATGTCATCCGCGTGTCCCGTGAACGTCGTCCCCAGCACCGCCGCCACGCCGATCGTGTTCTCGTCGATGTGCGGCTCCACGTCCTCCGCGCCGATCGTGTACTTGTCGGGCTTCAATGGCACGATCCGCGGCTCAACGTCGAAGTAGCGGCAGAACTTCTCCCACACCACGTGCACGTCGCCGCCGAACACCAGATTCGGTCGATCGCCTGCCTTGCCGGCCGCCTCCCTGCGCGCGCGCCACTTCCACTTCAGCGACAGCGCACCCAGCATGATCGCCTCCGAGGAGCCCTGCGTGCGCGCGCCCGTCGTCTCGCCGGGCGCGTTGAACAGGTCCGCGAGCATGCGGATGCAGCGCTGCTCGAGCTCCGCCGACTGCGGGTACTCGGCGTGATCGATGAAGTTCACGCGCAAGGAGTCGCGGATCAGCTCGTCCGCCTCGGGCTCCATCCACGTCGTCACGAACGTCGCCAGGTTGCGCGCCGGCAGGCCGTCCAGCACCGTCTCCTGTTCGACCAGACCCTTCGCTTCGCGCGCCGACATGCCGTGTCGCGGCAGCTTGCGGTCCGGCGCCTCGTTGAGCAGATAGCGGTTGCCGAAGATGCTCTCCAGCCGCTCGATCTGCTCGCGGGTCAGCGCGGGCGCGGCGCTCGCGGGCCGCTCGTGCGGATGCTCGTGCGGGATGCTCATGGCCGGCTCTATGGCGTCCTCGTGCTCGGGTGGCAAGGTCATCCTCCAGTCGTCGCGGTACTGTGCCTCCTCGAGCATGACCGATCGCACGCTCGAGACGCTGCAGCTGCGTGACGAGGCCCGCGCGCTCGAGGCCTCGTTCGTCCCCGGCGCCGGCATGCTGTGCTGCTCGCTGCGCCACCGCGGCGAGGAGCTGCTCGCCCAGAACGCCGGCGTCGCGGCGTACGCCGAGCACGGCAAGACGATGGGCATCCCGCTGCTCTACCCGTGGGCCAATCGGCTCGCCGGCTTCGACTACTCGGTCGCCGGGCGCACCGTGCATGTCCCGCACGACCCCGGCCGTGTGCGCGTCGACGCCGGCGGCCTGCCGATTCACGGCGTCGTCGGTGGGCGCCTTGCGTGGCAGCCCGCGCGCGCCGGCGACGGGGCTCGCGGCTCGGGCGATAGCGCGATCGAAGCCACGCTCAGCTGGAGCGACGCGCAGCCCGAGCTGTTCGAGGCTTTCCCCTTTCGCCACGAGCTTCGCTACGCGGCGCGGCTCCGCGACGGTCGCCTGCAGATCGACGTCGTGGTGCATGCGTGCGGCGAGGACGTCGTGCCGCTCGCGTTTGGGTTTCATCCTTATCTCGTCCCGTCGAGTGCTGCGTCGCGGTCGGGTGCTGCGTCGTCGTCGGGTGCAGTGTCGCCGTCGGGTGCTGCGTCGCCGTCGGGTGCAGTGTCGCCGGGGGGCGCTGCGCCGGCGACGCGCGCTGCACCGGCGGCGGGCGCCGAGCGCGAGCATTGGGTCGTCGAGCTGCCGGCGATGCGCGCGCTCGAGCTCGACGCCGCGCAGATTCCCGTCGGCCCCGCGCTCGAGCTCGCGGCCGAGCGCTTCCAGTTGGGCGAGCGTGCGTTCGACGACGGGTTCGACTCGCTCGCCGAGCCTGCTCGCTTCAGCGTCGCCGGCGGCGGGCGCAGGATCGAAGCGATTTTCGCGCGCGGCTACCCGTGCGCGCAGGTGTTCGCGCCCGCGGGCAAGCAGTTCATCTGCTTCGAGCCGATGAGCGCGCCCGCCAACGCGCTGCGCAGCGGCGACGGGCTGCGGCTGCTCGCGCCTGGGCAGCGCTTCACGGCGAGCTTCTCCGTCGCCGTCGGCGAATCAAGCTGAGCGCGCGCCGCCTCCGCGGTGCCCGGGCGGCGAGGTCCGCGGGTCGCGCCTACGCGCGCAAACGTCGCGATCTGTCTATCCGCAGCGGCCCGCCGGCCACGTGAGCCGCGTCGTCGATCGTCTCCTCGCTGAGCAGCTCAGCGCTTGCTGCCGTCGCCCGCATCTCGTTTCCCCACTCCTCCACCGCCATTGCCACGGGCCTCGCCCGGGTCCGAATAAACTTTAGCGAGCACGCTAGTACATCTTGCATGATCATGCAAGATGGGGCTGCCAAGTCCGCTTGAGCGGTTATAAATAAACGCCGTGAGCGTATCGACGGCGGCGGTGCGGTCGGCGCGTGCCGCCGCAGCGATATGCGCTCGCCCAGAGCACTGCGTTCGCGTAGCTCTCCTCTGCACGTTGAAGATGTTCGCGTGTCGCCAGTGTCTTGGTAAGTCATGACGTAGAACGTTTATGACCTCGTGGCACCGTGTCACGCGAGGCCGAGCGTCTGCCCGCGGGTCAGGACGCCGCGAGGCTGCCTCGCGCGCTGGCCGGCGTGTGACCGCCGTAGCTGCGCAGGGGTCGCTATACCGCATGGCTTGGGCCTTTTACGCCGATACTCGCCTGCCTCGCCGCACAGCGAGGGCGTCGAAGCCGCGCGCACGTGCATCCACACACGCACGTGCCGGCGGGCGATCGCGGGGCTGGCCGGAGCTCATGCATAGAGGATGCCATGCGGGGTTTTCACGCGGTTGATGTCACTTAACTGTCATCAAATCGTGGACAACGCCGCGGCCCTGATCGTGCCGCCGAAGTGACGTACAAGTGCTGGTTTACGAACAGCGCCAACGCAGCTCGCACCAGGTGACGGGAGCGTGTCGCACTCCACGTGCGTTTGCATGCCTGTAAAGGGCGAGGGGGGCTGTCACCCGACTGTCACCGCTGGCCCAGATCTCCTGTGATCACGGGGAATCCGCGCCACGTTGCGGTTAGACAGACCGCAACGGACGTCTCGGCGGCTTGGCTTTGTGCCGCGACTGCCGCCGCCAGCGGGGTCTGAGCGTCAGCGCGCGCGCAAGCTGGTGGCGGTGGCGGAAGCCGCTGGGCCCGGTGGGGCCGCCGAGTTGGAGGCGTTTGAGTTGGCGCTCGAGCTTGCGAGCGACGCGGCGCGTGTTGCGTTTGGGGCTGGAGTTGGCTGGGTTGACGGTGTGCGGGCCGGTCTAGTGGCGCTGCTCGAGTTTTTTGACGAGGAGCCGCTGCTCGCGCGGTTCTTGGTGGTCGGTTCGGCACAGGGGGGCCCGTTGGTGCTGGCGCGTCGTAGGGACGTGCTCGAGCGTG
>JASLHP010000256.1 GCA_030149625.1 Solirubrobacteraceae bacterium | reverse complement strand
GGGCGCTCAGGGCGCGAGCAGTGGGAGCAGCGCCTGCAGCTTGACCTCGGTCTCGGCGAGCTCGCGGGCCGGGTCCGAATCGCGCACGATGCCGTTGCCCGCGTAGCAGCGGGCGTCGGCGCCGCGCAGCAGCGCGCAGCGCAGCGCCACGCAGAATTCGCCGTCGCCGGTGGCGTCGGCCCAGCCTACGGGGCCCGTGTACCAGCCCCGATCGAGACCCTCGAGCGCCGGGATCAGAGGCGCGGCGCCGGCCAGCGGCTCGCCGCCGACGGCGGGCGTCGGGTGCATCAGCTCGGCCAGTTCCAGCGCCTCCATCGGCGCTGCGAGCTGCGCGCGGATCGGCGTGGCGAGATGCTGGATGTTGGCGATCCTGACGAGCTCCGGCTCGGGCGCCGCGGCAACCCAGATCGCGTGCGGGCGCAGCGTGCGCTCGATCCGCCGTGCGACGATCGCGTGCTCCTCGCGGTAGCTCGAATCGCGCAGCAGTTGCTCGCCGAGGTGCGCATCGACGGACGGGTCGGCGCTGCGGCGAGTGGAACCCGCGAGCGCGAGCGTCGAGACGCGGTGGCCTTCGCGCCGCACGAGCAGCTCGGGGCTCGCGGCGATCAGCGTCGCGGCGCCACGCCCGACGCAGAACACGAAGCAGGAGGGGAACTCCTCGCGTAGCACGCCGAAGATCGCCGCTGGGTCATAGGCGGGAGCCCCCCCACCCGCGTGCACCTGTACTTCGCGTGCGAGCACGATCTTCTCGAGCCGGCCGGCGGCGATCAGCTCGGTGGCGCGCTCCACGGCCTGCTCGTAGTGCTCGGGCGGCATCGCGCTCGCGACCTGGAAGCGCCCTGTCGGCGCCGGGTCGAGCAGCGGCAGCGGCGCCTCGCGCAGATGGCTGACGCGTCGCTCCAAACGTGCGAGCAGCTCGTCCGGCACATCGTCGGGACAGGCGAGCACCGACAGCGTCATGCCGACGGCTGCGCACCCGCCGCGTTCGCTGCGCGTCAGCGCGATCCGGGGGACGATCAGGGAAGCGGGCTCGAAGCCGCGCCAATGTGGCGAGGCGCCGCCGTCGGGCGCAAACGCGAAGCCGCCCACGGCGATCGGACCCCCACCCACCGCCGTGCCGGCGGGCTCGTCGGCGGCGTCCGCCACGGCGCTCGCCGACAGCGCGCGCCAGCGGTCGGCGACGGTGGCGAAGCGGCTCGCGCCGGACGCCTGCAGGCTCGTGGCCTCGCCGAGCGCCGCGAGCGCGACACGCGCCCGGTCCGGCTGCTCGAACACGAACCAGTGCTCGCCGGGCAGCCGCGAGGCGCAGACGACCGCCGAGGGATCGATGTCGGGCGAGAGCGGCAACGAGATCGACGCGAGCACGCCGCTGCCGGCCCGCCGCGCGCGCCTGACCGCGAGCGCGAGGCGCGCGGCCAGGCGTTCGCGGTCGGAGTCGGAGAGCGCGAACGGCGAGCGTGAGGCGGTTTGCAGCAAGCGCTAGGTCTCGGTGCGTCCCCGCGAGATCGCGATCTCGCCCGTGCGCATCATCTCGATCAGTCCGAACGGCCGCACCATCGTCTCGAACGCCTCGATCTTGTCCGTGGTGCCGGTCACCTCGATGATGACCGCGCGCTTGGTCACATCGACGACCTTGCCGCGGAAGATCTCGGCGATCTGCATCAACTCGCCGCGCTGTACGCCGTCGGCCGTGACCTTGAACAGCGCAAGCTCGCGCGAGACCGTCTCGGCCGGCTCCAGATCGCGGATCTTGAGCACGTTGACGAGCTTGTGCAACTGCTTGGTGACCTGGTCGATCGGATGCAGCGCGCCGTCAACCGTCAGCGTCACACGCGAGATCTGGACGTCCTCGGTCGGCCCGACCGTGAGCGTCGAGATGTTGAAGCCGCGCCTGGCGAACAGGCCGGCGATCCGCGTGAGCACGCCCGACTTGTTTTCGACGAGGATCGAGAGCACGTGCTTGCGGCCCGTGCGCATGTTCGTGGACGCTTCCAGCTGCTCGAGGCTGAGCGGCTCCTTGGTTCCCGGTTCACCCATGATGGTCATCCCACCATCTCGCGTGCGGCCGAGCCGGCCGGGATCATCGGGTAGGTGTTCTCCTCGCGCGTGACGCGCACGTCGACGAGCACCGGGCCCTCGACCGCGATCGCGCGCTTGATGTCATCGATGAGCGTGTGCTTGTCGGTGAAGCGCATGCCGGTGACGCCGTAGGCCTCGGCCAGCTTGACGAAGTCTGGGAACTCGCCCATGTCGACATGGCTGTATTTGCCGTCCCAGAACAGCTCCTGCCACTGACGCACCATGCCGAGATAGCCGTTGTTCATGATGAACACCTTGATCGGGATCTTGTTCTGCGCGCACGTGGCAAGCTCCTGCGCGTTCATCTGCACCGAGCCGTCGCCGGCGATGCAACACACGAGCCGATCCGGGTTGCCGACGGCGGCGCCCATCGCGGCCGGCAGCCCGAAGCCCATCGTGCCGAGCCCGCCCGAGTTGATCCAGCGGCGCGGCTCGGGGAAGTCGTAGTACTGCGCCGCCCACATCTGGTGCTGGCCCACGTCGCTCGTGACGATCGCCTCACCGCCCGTCGCCTCGTACAGCGCGCGCACCATGGACTGCGGCTTGATCTCCGCGTCGGTCGTGTCCTCGTAGGCGAGCGGGTACTTGGCCTTCCAGCCGTCGATGCGGCTACACCACGCGTCCAGGCGGGCGGAGTCGGCGCCGATCGCGCGATA
>JASLHP010000212.1 GCA_030149625.1 Solirubrobacteraceae bacterium | reverse complement strand
GTCGTGTTCGGCGGCTTCGCGGCGGAGGCTGTGCGCGAGCGCATGGAGGTGTCGCGGGCGAAGGTGCTGATCACGGTCGACGGCGCGGCGCGCAAGGGCAAGACGGCGCCGGTGAAGGACCGCGTCGACGAACACCTGGGCGACCTGGAGAGCCTCGAGCGGATCGTGGTGGTGCAGAGCAAGGGCACGCCGTGCGAGATGCGGGAGGGGCGCGACGTGTTCTACGAGGAGATCTGCGCGGCGGCGGATCCGGTGTGCCCGGCGGAGCCGCTGGACGCGGAGCACCCGCTGTTCATCCTGTACACGTCGGGCTCGACGGCGAAGCCGAAGGGCATCCTGCACACGACGGGCGGCTATCTGACAGGAGTGTCGGCGACGCACCGCTACGTGTTCGACCTAAAGCCGGAGTCGGACGTTTACTGGTGCGCGGCGGACGTGGGCTGGATCACGGGCCACTCCTACATCGTCTACGGCCCGCTGTGCAACGGCGCGACGTCGGTGATGTGGGAGGGCGCGCCCGACTATCCGAGCAAGGGCATCTGGTGGGAGCTCGTGGAGCGCTACGGCGTGAGCATCCTGTACTGCGCGCCGACCGCTATCCGCGCGTGCATCAAGTGGGGCGCGCGGTGGCCGAACGAGCACGACCTCAGCAGCCTGCGACTGCTGGGCTCGGTCGGCGAGCCGATCAACCCGAAGGCTTGGCTTTGGTACCACAAGGTGATCGGCTCAGAGCGGTGCCCGATCGTCGACACGTGGTGGCAGACGGAGACGGGCGCGATCATGATCACGCCGCTTCCCGGGATCACGCCGACGAAGCCGGGCTCGGCGACGCAGCCGTTTCCGGGAGTGTTCGCGCAGGTGCTGAGCGAGTCGACACCCGCGCGGGCGCAGGCGGGCGAGCCGCTCGGGGCGCAGGCGGGCGAGCCGCTCGAGGTGCAGGCGGGCGAGCCGCTCGAGGAGGGTCAGGGCCTGCTCGTGTTGACGCATCCGTGGCCGTCGATGCTGCGCACGCTGTACAAGGAGGACGAGCGCTTCGTGGAGACGTACTTCGAGCGCTTCGGACGCGAGACCTACCTCGTGGGCGACGCCGCAAGACGCGACAAGGATGGCTACCTGTGGGTGATCGGGCGCATCGACGACGTCGTGAACGTCTCCGGTCACCGCCTGTCGACGGCGGAGGTCGAGTCGGCGATCGTGGCGCATCCCGACGTGGCAGAGGCGGCGGTGATCGGCCAGTACGACGAGGACACGGGACAGGCGATCGTCGCGTTCGTGACGTTGCAGGGCGAGCTCGCGGGGAGCGAGGCGACGGTCGCGGGCATCCGCGACACGGTCGCTGAGCGCATCGGCAAGTTCGCGCGGCCAAAGCGAATCATCTGGGCGGATGACCTGCCGAAGACGCGCTCGGGCAAGATCATGCGGCGCCTGCTACGCGACATCGCCGAGGGCCGCGCGCTCGGCGACGTGACGACGCTGCGCGACCCCGCGGTGATGGAAGCGCTCGAGGAGCAGGTCAGGCGGCTGCAGGCCGAGGAGGACTGAGGAACTCCTTTATGGGGCGGCCTGGCGGCCGCCTCGCGGCGTGCGCGTGGCACGCCGCGCGTAAGGGCAATCCCTTATGTGCGCGCAGGGATCGCGCTGGCATGATTGAGCGATGGCCTCCGCGCCGGCATCGGCAGGGCAGCCCAAGGCGCCGGCCGCGGCGTCGCTTCGGCGGCCGCTCGACCGGGCGTTGCTCGGCGGCGTGTGCGCGGGACTCGCTGAGCGCATGGGCGTAGAGGTGCTGGTCGTGCGCGTGTTGGCGGTGATGGCGGCGACGGTGGGTGGGCTCGGCGTGGCTGCGTACGCGCTTGCGTGGGCGCTGATCCCGGCGAGCCCCGGCGGCACGCGGTCTCGCCGTGCAGGCGCATGGCGCCAGGCACCGCTGATCGTGCTGACGGTGGCGGCGCTGTTCGCCGGCGTGCATCTGGCCGGCTCGCGCGTGGGCGAGGGATTGTGGCCGCTCGTGCTGGGGGCCTGCGGGATGGCGCTGTTGTGGCGCCCGGTGGTGACCGTGGGGGACTCGCCGCCGAGACGGCGCCCGACGTTGCGCGAGTACCTGAACCGCCCGGCACAGGTCGGCGCTCCGCGTCTGATCGCGGGGGGCCTGTTCGTGGCGTTCGGCGCCGCCGCGCTGCTGCATGCGGTCGGCGTGCAGCACAGCCTCGGCAAGGCGATCTGGGCGGTCGCGATCATCGGCATGGTCGTGGGCCTGGTGGTCGGTCCGTGGGTGATGCGGCTGGGTAGCAGCCTGTCGTTCGAGCGCGCGGCGCGCATCCGCGAGCAGGAGCGCGCGGAGGTGGCCGCGCACCTGCACGACTCGGTGCTGCAGACGCTCGCGCTGATCCAGAAGCGCGCTGGCGATCCGCGCGAGGTGGCGGGGCTCGCGCGCCGCCAGGAGCGCGAGCTGCGCAGTTGGCTCTTGCAGCGGCCCGGAGACTCCGAAGCGGACAGCGTGGTGGCTGCGCTGGAGCGCGCGGCGGCGGACGTCGAGGAGCTGCACGGCGTGCCGATCGAGGTGGTGACGGTCGGCGACGCGCCCTTGAACGGCGGTCTGGAGGCGCTCGTGCAGGCGGCGCGTGAGGCGATGACGAACGCGGCCAAGTTCGCGGGCAGCGCGCGCGTCGACCTGTATGCGGAGGTCGGCGAGGCCAGCGTCGAGGTGTTCGTGCGCGATCGCGGCGTCGGCTTCGATGTGGACGCGATTCCGGAGGATCGCCGCGGCGTGCGCGACTCGATCGTCGCGCGCATGGCGCGTCATCACGGCCGCGCGGCGGTGAGGAGCAGGCGGGGCGAGGGCACCGAGGTGGAGCTGGCGATGGAGCGGGCGGATGCGTGAGCCGGCGCGCGCCGCGGGCTCCGAACGAGCACGCTCGCCGTCGCCTCCGGCCGCGGCCACGACGGCCGAGCGCGAGTCGCCAGCGGGCTCGGCGACCCGCGTGGTGATCGTCGACGACCATCACCTGTTCCGCTCGGGCGTACGCGCGGAGCTCGGCGCGGAACTCGAGGTGGTGGGCGACGCGGGCACCGTCGCGGAGGCGGTTGCCGTGATCGGCGAGCAGCGGCCGGACGTGGTGCTGCTCGACGTGCACATGCCCGACGGCGGCGGCGTGGCGGTGATCGCGCGCGTCGCGCGTGAGCAGCCGGACGTGCGCTTCCTGGCGCTGTCGGTGTCGGATGCGGCGGAGGACGTGATCGCGGTGATCCGCGCGGGCGCGCGCGGTTATGTGACGAAGACGATCTCGGCGTGCGAGCTGACGGATGCGGTGCGCCGCGTGGCGGGCGGCGACGCGGTGTTTTCGCCGCGCCTCGCGGGTTTCGTGCTCGACGCGTTCGCCCACGAAGCGCAGACGGCCGGCGCGAGTGCTCAGACGGCGGCGGCCGATGAGCGCGAGCTCGACCAGTTGACGCCGCGCGAGCGCGAGGTGCTGCGCCACATCGCGCGCGGCTACATGTACAAGGAGGTTGCGCAGAGCCTCGGCATCTCGGTGAAGACGGTCGAGGCGCACGTGTCGGCGGTGTTGCGCAAGCTGCAGCTCTCCAGCCGCCACGAGCTCAGCCGCTGGGCCGTGCAGCGCCGGCTGGTGAGCCTCGACGGGCTCTAGCGCGGTCCCCGCGGGCGGGGCGGGCCGGCGCCCCGGCGGGCGCCCTAAGGGCAATCCCCGATTGCTTCATGCACGTGCCGGCGATGAGAATGGCTGGCAATGGACGCGAGCTCCTCATCGCCTGCGATCGAGACGACTGGCCTGACGAAGCGCTTTGGCGAACGCACGGCGCTGGATGGCATCGACCTGCGGGTGCCGCGCGGCGTGGCGTTCGGCTTCCTCGGCCCGAACGGCGCGGGCAAGACGACGATCATCCGCACGCTGCTCGGCCTCACGCCGGCAAGCGCGGGAACGATGCACGTGCTCGGCCACCGGCTGCCGGCGCAGCGCGCGCAGGCGCTCGAGCGCGTCGGCGCGATCGTCGAGGAGCCGCGCTTCCACATGCACCTGACCGGCCGCGAGAACCTGAAGATCGTCGCCGCGGTGCGCGGCCCGGAGACGTTCGCGCGAATCGACCCGGCGCTCGCGCGCGTGGGCCTTGCCGAGCGCGCGGACGAGAGGGTCAAGAGCTACTCGATGGGCATGCGCCAGCGGCTGGGGGTCGCGCGCTGTCTGCTCGCGGATCCGCTGCTCTTGATCTTGGACGAGCCGACGAACGGTCTTGACCCGGGCGGCATCCAGGAGTTTCGCGAGACGATCCGCGCGATGGTCGAGCAGGAGGGGCGCACCGTGTTCATCTCCTCGCACCTGCTCGACGAGGTCGAAAAGACGTGCGACGCGGCGGCGATCGTCGACCGCGGCAAGATCGTCACGCAGGGGGCGATCGCGGACCTCGCGGCGGCCGGCGGCGCGCGCCACGAGCTGATCCTGGGCGTCGAGGACGTCGAGCGCGCGCTGACGGTGCTCGACGCGAGCGCGCTGGTGGCCGAGGCGCGCCGCGACGACGAAGGCCTCCGCGTGGTGCTCGCCGGCGAGCCGCGGAGCGCCGCGCAGGTGAACGCGGCGCTCGTGCAGGCCGGTGTCGGCGTCACGCGCCTCGAGCCTGTGCGCCACAGCCTCGAGCAGCGCTTCCTGCAGATCACCTCGCGGCTCGACTCGCAGCTCGTTCCGGAGGAACTGAGGGTATGAGCTCGGCGATCGCGGTACGGATGGTGGGGGCGGACTTCCTGAAGCTGCGCAAGAAGCGCAGCACGCTGATCTGGGCGCTGGTGCTGGCGGGGGCGCCGCTCGTGATCTACTTCATCGTCAAGGGCATCCAGCACTCTTCGAGCCCGGCTGAACATTCTCCCGCCGGCGGCGTGCATGGCTTCGAAGACGCGATGCCGGTGCTGGCGCTGTTCTTCGGGCCGCTGGCCGCGATCATGATCGGCACGGACGGCGGCGCGGGCGACCTCGCCGCGGGCGTGTTCCGCGATCTCGTCGTGACGGGCCGCTCGCGCGTGGCGCTGTTCGCCGCGCGCGTGCCGGCGGCGCTGGGCCTGTGCTGGCTGGTGACGATCGCGGCTTATGCGGTGATGCTCGTCGGCACGTACGCGCTCGCGGCGGGCACGCCGACGCCGGGCGGCGCGCTCGCGATCAACGGGCTGCTGTTCACGCTGTTCTCCACGGGCATCGTGTGCGTGGTGGCCGTCGGCTTCTCCGCGCTGATCGGCTCGCGCCCGGCGGCGCTGACGGCGCTGATCGGCTGGCAGCTGGTCGCGAGCCGGATCCTCGAAAACATCGAATCGCTCGGCGGCTCGCGCAAGCTGATCCTCAGCCAGGCGGTCGCGCACTTCAGCCCGATCGCCCTCGGCGAGCACCACGGGCCGCGCGGCGGCGCCACCGTGACGATGTCGACGGCCACGGCCGTGGTCGTGTCGCTCGCGTGGATCGCGATCTTCCTCGCGCTCGGCGCGTGGCGCACGCGCAAGCTGGACGCCTGAGCGGGCAGCTAAGCTGCCGGGCGATGGCCGCCCCAGCAGAGCCCACGGATCCCGAGCTTCAGGAGACGGCGTGGGACCTCGAGCCGCTGGTCGAAGGCGAGGGCAGGGAGGGCGTCGAACGTCGTCTCAGCGACGCGCTCGGACGTGCGAGCTCGTTTGCCGAGCGCCACGCGGGCAAGCTCGGCGAGCTGAGCAGCATGCAGCTGCGCGACGCGATGGGCGAGCTCGCGAGCATCTACGAGCTCGTCGCGCGCGCCGGCTACTACGCGTCGCTGCGCTTCTCGACCGACACCGCGGACCCAGAGAACGGCGCACTGCTGCAGGCGGTTCAGGAGCAGGAGACGCAGATCCAGACGAAGCTGCTGTTCTTCGAGCTGGAGTGGGCGGCGCTGTCCGACGCGCGCGCCGAGGAGCTGCTGGCGGGCGAGGGGCTGGAGTTCTGCGCGCACCACCTGCGCAATGCGCGCCGCTACCGCGAGCACCTGCTGAGCGAGCCGGAGGAGAAGATCCTCACGGAGAAGTCGTTGACCGGCGCGAACGCGTGGATGCGGCTGTTCGAGGAGCTGACGTCGGCGATCGAGGTGATGCTCCCAGCCGGCGGCGAGCCTTCGGTGGCCGATCGCGGGGGCGCGGGCGTCGCGGCGGGTGGCGAGAAGGTCGCGTTGGACGTGGCGCTCAGCCGCCTGCAGCTGGCCGACCGCGACGCGCGGCGCACGACCGCGGAGGCGGTCACGGCGGCGCTCGCGCCGGGACTGCGCACGCGCGCGTTCCTGTTCAACACGCTGCTCGCGGACAAGGCGACCGACGATCGCCTGCGCCGCTATCCACATTGGCTGGCGGCGCGCAACCTCGCGAACGAGGCCAGCGACGAGTCCGTGCGGGCGCTGATCGATGCGGTGCGCGGACGCTATGAGATCCCGCGTCGTTGGTATCGGTTGAAGGCGAAGCTGCTGGGCGTGGAGCGCCTCGCGGACTACGACCGCATGGCGGCTGTGACCGAGGACGAGGTCAGCTACACGTTCGCGCAGGCGCGCGAGATCGTGCGCGAGTGCTACTCCGCGTTCTCCCCCGAGCTCGGCGCGCTCGTCGGGCGCTTCTTCGACGAGCGCCGCATCGACGCGCCGGTACGCGCGGCCAAGCGCGGCGGCGCGTTCTGCGCAGCGGCGGTGCCGTCGGTATATCCATACGTGCTGCTCAACTACACCTCGCGCCGGCGCGACGTGCTGACGCTCGCGCACGAGCTCGGCCACGGTGTGCACTTCGCGCTCGCGGCGCGCCAGGGGGTCTTTCACCAGAGCACGCCGCTGACGCTGGCCGAGACCGCTTCGGTGTTCGGCGAGACGATCGTGTTCGCCCGCCTGCTCGAAGAGGACGCGACGCCGGCGTCGCGTCTGGCGCTGCTCGCGGAGAACCTCGAGGACACGATCGCGACCGTCTTTCGCCAAGTCGCGATGAACCGCTTCGAGGAGCTCGTGCACACGAACAGGCGCGAGCGGGGCGAGCTGTCGGTGGATCGCCTGGGCGAGTTGTGGGCGGAGAGCCAGTCGGAGATGCTCGGCGACTCGGTCGAGCTGAGCGACGGCTATCGCACGTGGTGGTCCTACATCCCGCACTTCATCGGCAGCCCCGGCTACGTGTACGCCTACGCGTACGGACAGCTGCTGGCGCTGTCGGTGTACGAGCGCTACGAGCAGACCGGTCCGGAGATCGTGCCGCGCTACCTGGAGATGCTCGCGGCGGGCGGCTCGCGTGCGCCGGAGGAGCTCGGCGCGATCGTCGGCATCGACCTCGCCGACGCCGGCTTCTGGACGGCTGGCCTGGATCTCGTCGAGCGCCAGCTGGAGCAGGCGGAAGCAGCCGCGGAGGCCTCGGGGCGCTTGTCGTGAGCTCTCAATTCGCGGGCAAGACGGTGCTGGTCACGGGCGCCTCGCGTGGCATCGGCCTCGCGACGGCGCGCCGCTTCGCGTCGTTGGGTGCGCAGGTGGGGCTGGTCGCGAGCAACGCACAGCTGCTCGCCGACGTCGCCGGGCGGCTGGACGGCGAGCACCACGTCGCCGCGGCGGATTTGAGCGATCCCGCCGAGTGCGCGCGCGCGGCCGGCGAGGTGGCGATGGCGTTGGGCCCGATCGACGCGCTGATCAGCTGCGCGGGCGTGCTGCGGCGTGACTTCGTCGAGGATGTCACGCCGGCGGACTTCGAGCGGAGCTATCGCCTGCACGTGGGCGCGGCTGTCTGGCTGACGCAGGCGGTGCTTCCGAGCATGAGGGAGCGCAAATACGGCCGCATCGTGCTCGTGTCATCCGAGCTCGGGCTGTTCGGCGGACCGTCCTACACCTCCTACAGCTCGAGCAAGTGGGCGATGGTGGGGCTGGGCGAGGTGCTGGTCCAGGAGCTCGCCGGCAGCGGCGTGCGGGCGACGGTCGTGTGTCCCGGCGACGTCAACACGGACCAGCTGGGCGAGGAGCACGAGTGGGGCCCGACCGGAGGCGTGACACCGGAGAAGGCGATGCGCGCCGACTACGTCGCGCGCGCGATCGTGCGCGCCGCCGAGCGCGGCAAGCCGCTAGTGGTCGTCGACCGGCCGCACATGCGCGCGGCGTTCTGGGTCATGCGGCGGGCGCCGCGGCTGCGTGTGCCGATCATCGCGGACGCATACAAGCAGCTCACGCGGGAGCGCCGCGGCCGCATCGGCTGAAGCAAGATCTGCGTCGATACTGTCGCAAGCCACATCACTCATGCTAATGTGACGATATTGTCGCAGGCATTTGTGAAAGGAGATGTGCGACAGATATGTCACAGGAACAGGCAAGCCGGCCGTCGATGGCGCGGTGGAACATCCGTACTGGTGCCGACTTCGGCCGTGCGGTCGCGGATATCCGCGCGCGCAGGAGCTTGACCCAGGAGAAGCTGGCGGAGCAGACGGGGCTGAGCCGCGGCTATCTCGCTCACCTCGAGAGTGGACGCACCGCGAGCTCGCTCGAGCACGTCCTGCGGGTGCTGCGCCGCTCGGGTGCGACCGTGACCGTCACCTGGTCCGGAGAAGATGGCGAAGCTTGAGCCGCTTGGCGTCTGGCTGGGCGGACTGCTCGTAGCCGAGCTCCGCGCGCGCCGCCCCTGGGCGCTGAGCTGTGCTTACACCGACGCGGCGCTGGAGCGCTGGGACGGCCTTTCCCCGGTGCTGTCGTGCTCGCTTCCGCTGCAGAGCAGGAGCATGGACGCGAGCGTGTTCATGGACGGGTTGCTCCCCGAGGGCCAGCACCGCCAGGCGCTGAGCGCCGAGCTGAAGGTGGCGGTCAACGATCTGCATGCGCTGTTGCGGCGCTTCGGACGGGACGTGGCAGGCGCGCTCGTGATTGCGGCCGAGGAGCCGCCGCCGCGCACGCCGGAAGTCGTGCCCTACACCCGCGACGCGCTCGAGCAGGAGGTGTTCGACCTGCCGCAGCGTCCACTGGCGATTCACGATGACAGCGAGCTTTCGATCGCTGGCCTGCAGGACAAGCTGCTGCTCGTCCGGATGCGCGACGGAGGCTGGGGCCGTCCAGCCCACGGATTCCCGTCGAGCCACATCCTCAAGGTGGACGATCCGCTGCGGCCCGGCTTGGTGCAGGCCGAGGCGGAATGCCTGCGGCTGGCGGCAAGCGC
>JASLHP010000147.1 GCA_030149625.1 Solirubrobacteraceae bacterium | reverse complement strand
ATCCTAGCGCGCGGCGTCGGCGGCGCTACACGCCTAGCGAGCCAGCTGATCGAGATCGTCGTCGATCGCGGTCGACTCGGCATCCGCTGGACGCACCCCGCGCTCGCGTCCGGTGTAGCGCCCAGCGACTGTGGCAAAGCTCATCAGACGACCGGCGAAGCGACTCGATATCCATCGCCGCGCCAGCTTCCGGGTCGGCTCGAACAGCAGCAGAACGCCCAACGCGTCCGTGACGAAGCCGGGAATCGCCAGCAGCAGCGCGCCGGTGAAGCCCAGCGCCCCCTCGATCGCGGCGCTGCCCGCGGAGCGATGCTCAGACACGGCCAGCGAGACTCGATCGATCGCCACGCGGCCCTGTACGCGCAGCAGCCGCACGCCGAGCAACGAGGTGCCGAGCAGCAGGACCAGCGCCAGGAGCCAGCCGATCGCGTGTCCGACCTCGATCAAGGCGAACACCTCGAGGATCGGCACACCGATCAGGACCAGCAAGAGCATCGCATCGATCAGACTACGGATCGCCGCGCCGCCGGGCGCCTAGTAGACGAAGGCCGCCAGCGCACGCGCGATGTCCGCCGCCTTCAGCGGACCGAACCGCAGGGTCCACGCGCCGTCGAGCTCTTGGCGAAACGCGTGCGGCACGCCATCGCGCTCGAGCTCGTCCCTGTGCCGTTGCGCGCGCTCGTAGCCCGAGCCACCCTGGAATGTCGCATCCAGCCCGTAGCGGCCATCGTCCACCGGCCAGATCGTGAGCCGATCCGGAACTGGTCCCGCGCGAGTGGGCAGCAGCGCATCCGAGCTCATGTCAGAGGCATCGTCCATGCCGAGATTCTCACGCCCGCAGAGGTCGCGATCGGCCTAGTGCGTCAACCGTCGCCGGCGCGCCTGAGGCCCGCGACCGCCAGTGCCGCGACGCCCTCCCCGCGCCCGACGAACCCCATGCCCTCGCCGGTGCTCGCCTTGACGCCCACGCGCGCCGCCCGCAAGCCGAGCGCGCCCGCGAGCCTCTCCCTGATCGCCTCGCGGTGAGGCGAGAGCTTCGGTGTCTCCATCACCACGGTGCAGTCGACGTTCACGACCTCGAGGCCAGCCTCGCCGACGCTCTGCACGACGCTCGCGAGCAGCTTGATCGAGTCGGCGTCGCGCCAGCGCTCGTCGGTGTCGGGGAAGTGCTCGCCGATGTCGCCCATGCCCGCGGCGCCGAGCAGCGCGTCGGTCACGGCGTGCGCGAGCACGTCGGCGTCGGAGTGGCCCTCCAGCCCGAGCTCGTGAGGGATCTCGACGCCGCCGATCACGAGCCTGCGCCCGGCCGCGAACCGGTGGGAATCGAAGCCGATCCCGACGAGGATCATCGGACCCCGGCCTCGCCGGAGCCCGCGGGCAACTGATCCGTGCCGGCGGCGCCGATCGGCTCCGAGCGCCGCTCGCGTCTCTCGAACACGCACAGCTCACGCACGCCGACGGCTTCCAGCAGCTCGAGCGCACGCTCGTAGTCGGCGCCGACGTCCTCGGGACGATGCGCGTCGCTGGAGAGCGCCACGGGCACGCCGGCGTCCACGCACATCTCGAGGAACGCGCGTGCCGGGTAGATCTCGCCGGCGGGCTTCCTCAGCCCGGCGGTGGAGACCTCCACGGCGATCCCGCTTTCGGCGATGCCTTCGACGGCGGGCTCGTAGAATCGGCGCAGATCGCCTTGCGGCGTACGCCGAGCGTCTTTCCAATACTTCACCAGGTCGGGGTGCGCGGCGATGTCGAACAGACCGCTGCGCGCGGACGCGCCGATCGCCTCGAAGTAGCGTTTCCATACCTCCTCGGCGCTGCGCGCGCTGCTCGACTCCCACACGCTGTAGTCCTCCATGTCGACGGCGCCGTCGCGCATGAAGTGCACGGAGCCGACAACGTAGTCGAAGTCGCGCGCCTGCAGCAGGTTCGCCATGCGGTCCTCAGCGCCGGGGACGAAGTCCGCCTCGATGCCAAGTCGCAGCTCGGTGTGCTCGCGCACGAACGCGCAGTACTCGTCGATGTCGTCGTGCGCAAAGGTCTCCCAGAACGGGTGGCGCCACACCTCGAGCGCCTGTGCGAAGCGATACACGTGTTCTGAGACGCCCAGCTCGGCGATCCCGCGCGCGTCAGCGGCGGCGCGATAGCGCTCGACGTTCGCCGTCGTGTGGTAGTCGGTGACGTCCGCGCCGAGGCCGTCGGGCCGCAGGTGCAAGTGGTAATCGGTGAGCATCGGGGTGCGATTCAAGCAGGATCCGCGGCGGCCACGACTACTCGCCGCGCGCCTGCACGCCGCCGGAGGCGCGCGCCGCGAGCAGCAGCTCGGCGACGCGCAGGTCGAGCGCCGTCGTCACCTTGAGGTTCTCGTCGCTCGCGCGCACGACGAGCACCTTGCCGCCGCCGCGCTCGATCAGCCCAGCGTCGTCGGTTGCTCGCGCGAGCTCGTCGGCCGGCACGTCGAGCGCGCGCGCCAGCGCGGCACGGCGGAACACCTGCGGCGTCTGCACCGCCCACAGCTCGCTGCGCTCCAGCGTCTCGCGCACGACGCCGGCGCCGTCGACGCGCTTGACGGTGTCGGTGACCGGCATCGCCGCGATCGCCGCGTCGGCCGCCGGGTCACGCGCGAGCGCCGCGATCACCGACTCCGCGAGCGCGGCCGTGAGCAGCGGGCGTGCGGCGTCGTGGACGAGCACGAGCTCGGGCTGGCCCGCCGCGCCCAGCGCGCGGCGCACCGAGTCAGAGCGGCAGGCGCCGCCGTCGACGACGTCCACGCGGCCTCGCGCGCCGAGCGCCCGCGGCCACTCGGCTCCCGGCGGGACCGCGATCACGATCCGCTCGACGCCGGCGGTGGCCAGCAGCGCGTCGATGCTCCACGCGACCAGCGGACGCCCGCCGAGCTCGACGAGCGCCTTCGGACGCCCGGCGCCAAGGCGCTCGCCGCTGCCGGCGGCCACGATCAGCGCGACGGTCATCGTCTGGGGCGCTCGCGCACGCGGCAATTGGCGCTGCCGCGTGCGCGAAAGCCTCGCTACTTGGCTCCGGCGGCCGCCATCTGGCTGTTGGCCGAGTCCTCGAGCAGCTCGTCGAGATAGCTCTCGGCCTCCTCCTCGTCCTTGTCGAGCGCATACATCAGCTCGGAGGCGAGGATCTTCTTCGTGCGCGTGAACATCTGCTTCTCGCCGGTCGAAAGGCCCTTCTCGCTCTCGCGCAGCGAGAGGTTGCGCACGACCTCGGCCAGCTCGTAGATGTCGCCTGTCTTGATCTTGTCGCGGTTGTGCTTGAACCGGCGGTTCCAGTTCTTCGGCATCTCCGAGACGTCGTCGCGCAGCACGTCGAGCACCTTCTTGACTGTTTCCTCGTCGATGACCCTGCGCAGCCCCGCCAGGGCGGCGTTCTCGGTGGGAACGCGTACGGTCATGTCGTTGTGGAGGATCTTGATCGTGAGGTACTCGCGTCGTTCCCCGAGGATCTCCATCTCCTCCTTCTTCAGCACCTTCCCGGCGCCATGATGGGGGTAGACGACGTGATCTCCGAGCTCGAACTCGATGAACTCGACTTCGCGCGTCACCTCGAGCTCCTCCGTGAACGTTGCTTCGTCAGTTGCTTGTACGGGAATGGTGTCCTCCTTCGTTGCGTGCGACCAGTCGGGTCGCCCTTGAATCAAGTCTGTAGGTAGCGGTCCACGAGGTTCAGCTCCTGCAGCCTGCGCAGGCCCTCACGGATGTCCTTCGCGCGGATCTCCCCCACGCCCTCGACGCCCTCGAGCTCGGCGTCCGACGCGGCCAGCAGCTCGTCGAGGCCTCCGAACTCGCTGACGATCTGCGCGACCACGAGCTTGGGCAGCCGGGGGATGCGTCCCAGAACGCGGTAGCCGCGCGGCGAGACGGGGTAGTCGAGCGTGTTGAGCTTGCGGTCGTAGCCGAGCAGCTCCGCCAGCCGCCCGAAGTCGAGCAGGTCCTGGTGCGCGAGGCGCCCGATCTCCTCGAGCGCCGCGGCGAACGCCTCGTCGGAGTAGCTTGACAAGTAGTCCCTCACCAGCGCCGACTTCTCAGCCGCGGCGCCAACCATCGTCTCCTCGAGCTGCATCTCGATCAGCCGGCCCTCGCTGCCCAGCTCGACGATGTAACGCTCGATCTCCACGGCCATGCGCGTCACGAGCTCCGAGCGCTGCAGCACGGTGAGCACGTCGTGCAGCGTCGCGCCGCCCTCGAACTCCAGTGCGGTCAGTCGCGTCGAGACCTGATCCAGCCGCGTGCGGAACTTGTCGAGCGTCGCCAGCGCCTGGTTGCCCTTGGCGAGCACCACGGGGATGTCCTCGAGGATGTACTTGACGCCGTCGACGTACACGGAGACGACCTCGCGGCGCTGTGATACCGCGATCACGAGCGCGTCGGTCTGCTTGGACACGCGCTCGGCGGTGCGATGCCTGGTGCCGGTCTCGTGCGAGAGGATCGTCGGGTCGGGCATCAGCTGCACGTTCGCCATCGTGATCTTGGTCGCGTTGGCGTTAAGGATGATCGCGCCATCCATCTTCGCCAGCTGGTAGAGAAAGGCAGGCGTGTAGTCGATGTCGAGCTTGATCCCGCCCGAATTGAGGAAGCTGAGGTCTTCCGGCTCGCCGATCACGATCAGACCGCCGGTACGCGCATGCAGAATGCTCTCGATGCCCTCGCGCAAGGCGGTTCCGGGCGCGATCATCTCCAGCGCCCTCATCAATCCCGGATCCGGCCGTACCTCGTTGTCTACCTCTTCGCCGGATCGTGGTGCCACGATCCCCAATTCTAGGGCATTTACTGATTCTCCAGCTCTCTCCTCCGACCGCAGCGAGCGCCGGCGCGGCGCGTGTGCGGCCCCGCGGCGGCCCCGTCGGCAGCGCCGCGGCGAGCGCCGCCCGCAGCGTCGGCGCCTCGCGGGCGCCGTTCCCGCTGTCGATCGGCGCGATCACATCCGTGAGGCCGTGCTTGGCGGCCTCGTGTAGGCGACGCTCGGGATGGCCGACCCAGCGCAACTCGCCGGTCAAGCCAAGCTCGCCGAAGCACGCACGCGGCGAGCCGCCCACGGCGACCCCGCGGGCGGCGCTGGCGACTGCCAGCGCGATCGCCAAGTCGCAGCCGGGCTCATCGACGCGCACGCCGCCGACGACGTTCACGAACACATCCGCGCCGGCCGTGCGCACGCGGCCGTGACGCCCCAGGATCGCGAGCACGAGCGCCAGGCGGTTGCGGTCGATCCCCGAGACGACCCGGCGCGGCTGCTCGAGCTCGGACGGCGCCACCAGCGCTTGGACCTCGACGAGCAGCGGTCGCGATCCCTCCATCGCCGCCAGCACCACGCTGCCGGGGGCGCGCGTGGCCTCCGCCACGAACCTCGCCGAGGCGTCGAGCACCTCCACGAGGCCGCCGCTGCGCATCTCGAACAGCCCCGACTCGTTGGTCGAGCCGAAGCGGTTCTTGAGCGCGCGCAGCTCGCGGTACGGACGCTCGCGCTCACCCTCGAACTGCAGCACGCAGTCGACGAGGTGCTCGAGCACGCGCGGGCCCGCGAGCGCGCCCTCCTTGGTGACGTGTCCGACGAGTATCACCGCCACGCCCTGCGCCTTGGCGAGCTCCATGATCCGCACGGCAACCTCCCGCACCTGCCCGACCGAGCCCGGCGCGCCCGACAGGTCGGACGCGCGCAGCGTCTGCACCGAGTCGATCACACATACCCGCGGCTTGTGGGCGGCGAGCGTGTCGAGGACGGCATCGAGATCCGTCTCGGCGAGCACCGGCACCTGCAGCGCCGGGTTCGCGCCTCGGCCGGCGCCGTGCGCGATCGGGCCCGCGTGCACGGGCGCGAGCCGCTCCGCGCGCAGCCTCACCTGCGCGGCCGACTCCTCGCCGCTCACGTACAGCGTGCGGTGTCCAGCCTGCTGCAGGTACCCGAGCACCATGTTCGTGAGCGTCGACTTGCCGATCCCGGGCGAGCCGCCGAGCAGCACCAGCGAGCCTGGCACGAGCCCGCCGCCGAGCACCCGGTCGAGCTCGCCGATGCCGCTCGACATGCGGCTGACGGGCGCCGCGCCGACGTCCGCCAAGGCGACCGGCAGCGACCGTGGTCCGCTGTCGGTCGCCGCCGCACCGCCACGCCGGCGGCGGCCGGCGTGGGCACCGTTGGCACGGCTCGCGGCGACCGGTTCCTCGACGAGCACGTTCCACTCCCCGCACTCGGGGCATTGACCATGCCACTTGGCCGACTGCGAGCCACACTGGGCGCAGCTGTAGATCGTGTCGCGGGGCATCCGCGGAGCCTATGACCCGGCGGGGACGGCGCCGGTCCGCCGTGCATCGGGCAGCCCACACGAACGCGCGCGAGCGTCCGTCAGTCGTCGTTCACGCCCGCGACCGACCGCGGCAGCGCGGCCCTATCCGCTAGGACGCCGAGGGCCCTATCCGCTAGGACGCCGAGGGCTCGCCGACGTCCGGCACGTCGCCGTCGGCGTGTGCCTCGCCCTCGGCGATCTCCTCCGCGCCCGCGCCTTCGGCGCCCACCGCGACCGGAGTCTTCTGCTTCTTGGGCTGCACGATCGACAGCCGCACCTCGCCGTCTTCGCCGCCTTCGGCGGGATCGACCACGACGGTCGCACCGGGGGTCAGCTGCTCGCGCAGCACGAAGTCCGCGAGCGGGTCCTCGATGTAGCGCTGGATCGCGCGGCGCAGCGGGCGCGCGCCCATCGCCGGGTCCCAGCCCTTGTCGACGAGCAGGTCCTTGGCGGGCTCGGTAAGCTCGAGCTGCAGCTCGCGTTCGGCCATCGACTCGCGGATGCGCAGCAGCAACAGCTCGACGATCTGCTTGATCTCCTCCTTCTGCAGCTTGTGGAAGACGATCACGTCGTCGATGCGGTTGAGGAACTCGGGGCGGAACACCTTCTTCAGCTCGCCCATGATGCGGTTCTTCATGTCGTCGTAGGTGATGCCCGTCTCATCGTCGGAGACCGCGAAGCCGAGCGGCGTGTTGCGCGCGATCTCGGAGGCGCCGATGTTGGAGGTCATGATCACGATCGCGTGACGGAAGTCCACCGTGCGCCCCTGCGCGTCGGTCAGGCGGCCGTCCTCGAGGATCTGCAGCAGGATGTTGAACACGTCCGGGTGCGCCTTCTCGATCTCGTCGAGCAGCAGCACGCTGTAGGGCTTGCGGCGGATCGCCTCGGTCAGCTGACCGCCCTCGTCGTAGCCGATGTAGCCCGGAGGCGAGCCGACGAGCCGGGAGACGGCGTGCTTCTCCATGTACTCGGACATGTCGATCCGGATCAGCGCCTCGTCGTCGCCGAACAGGAACTCCGCGAGCGTGCGCGCGAGCTCGGTCTTGCCGACGCCCGAGGGGCCGAGGAAGATGAACGAGCCCGTGGGTCGCTTGGGGTCCTTCAGGCCCGCGCGCGAGCGCCTGATCGCCTTGGAGATGACCTCGATCGCGGGGTGCTGGCCGATCACGCGCTTGTGCAGTTCGTCCTCCATGCGCATCAGCTTCTGCGTCTCGGCCTCGGTCA
>JASLHP010000143.1 GCA_030149625.1 Solirubrobacteraceae bacterium | reverse complement strand
CAGGGTCCGGCGTTCGTGTCGATCCCGATGGACGACTGGGGTGCGCAGGCCGCGCCGGTGGACTACGCGACGCAGATCGCGCGTACGGTCGGCGGCCGCGCGCAGGCGGACCCGGCGCAGGTGACGGCGCTCGCCAAGCGCCTGCGCATGGCCAAGCGCCCGGTGTTCGTGGCTGGGCCGGAGATCGACGCGAGCGGCGGCTGGGACGCGGCCGTCGAGCTCGCGGAGTCACAGCGTCTGCCCGTGTGGGCCTCGCCTGCGACCGGCGGCGGGCGCATCGGCTTCCCGGAGGATCACCATGCCTTCCAAGGCGTGCTGCCGCCGGCGGTGGCGCCGCTCGCGCAGGCGCTCGCGGGCTACGACCTCGTGCTCGTCGCGGGTTCCTCCGTGTTCCCGTACTACCCGAACCTGCCTGGAGACTTCCTGCCGGACGGCGCCGAGCTCGTCGCGATCACCAGCGACGCCGACGAGGCGGCGCGCGCGCCGATGGGCGACGCGATCGTGGCCGACGTGGCGCTGACGCTGCGCGCGCTGGTGCAAGCGCTGGAGGAGCGCGCGGGCGGCGGCCTGCCCGACAGCGACCCGGCCGAGCGCGAGCCCGCGGACCGCGAGGCGCCGCCGGCGCGCTTCGAGCTCGACCCGCCGGCCCCCGGCGAGCGGCTGTCGGGAGGCGAGGTGCACACGATCCTCGCGGGCCTGTTCCCGAAGGACGGGATCATCGTGCTGGAGTCGCCGTCGAGCACCGCCGCGCTGCGCAACAACCTGCGCCTGACGCGCCCCGGCTCCTACTACTTCAGCGCCGGCGGCGGCCTCGGCTTCGGCCTGTCGGCGTCGCTCGGCGTGCAGCTCGCGCAGCCCGAGCGCCAGGTCGTGTGCGTGCTCGGCGAGGGCTCGGCGCAGTATGCGATCACCGCGTTCTGGACCGCCGCCGCGTACGCGATTCCCGTCAAGTTCCTGGTGTTGCGCAACAACGACTATTCGATCCTGAAGTGGTTCGCGATGATCGAGAGCGTCGAGGGCGCGCCGGGACTGGACCTGCCGAAGCTCGACGTCGCCGCGACCGCCTCGAGCTACGGCGTGCCGTCGAGCGCCGTCACCGGGCGTGACGAGCTGTGCGCGTCGCTCGCGGATGCGCTCGCGCAGGATGGCCCGCGACTCGTGCAGGTCGACGTCGCCTCGGGGATGGCGCTCGCGTGAAAACCTCGACGGTTCTCGCGTAGCGCTACTCGACGGCCAGCGCCCGACCGTGTCGCCCCGCTCTCACACGCTGCTCGCCCCGCACACCCGGCGTATCGGCCGTCCGCCCGGACCGGCGCACGACGACCGCGCGCCTGACAGCCTCGCGGGCGGCACCCCCGAGCCGCTGCGCTCCGAGCTGGTCGCGCTGCTCGGCGCCGGCCGCGTGCTCGCGCGCGCGATCGACCTGATCGCCTACGCCTCCGACGCCTCTCCCTACCGTCGCCTGCCCGCCGTCGTGGTGATGGCGCACGACGCCGAGGACGTCGGCAAGGTGCTCGCGTACGCGCGCGAGAAGCGCATCGCGGTGAACTTCCGCGGCGGCGGCACGAGCCTCAGCGGCCAGGGCGGCACGGACGGCATCCTGATCGACGTGCGCCGCTGGTTCTCGGGCGTCAAGATCGAACGCGGCGGCGCCCGCGCGCGCATCAAGGCGGGCACGCTGGTGGGCCTCGCCAATCGCCTGCTGGCGCGTCACGGCCACAAGCTGGGCCCGGACCCGGCGAGCAAAGACATCGCGACGCTCGGCGGCGTGATCGCGAACAACTCGGGCGGCATGCGCTGCGGCGTCACGTGGGATGCGTACTCGACGGTCGAGTCGATGACGCTGGTGCTGGCGTCGGGCACGGTGCTGGGCCTCGCCAATCGCGTGCTGGCGCGCCACGGCTACAAGCTGGGCCCGGACCCGGCGAGCAAAGACATCGCGACGCTCGGCGGCGTGATCGCGAACAACTCGGGCGGCATGCGCTGCGGCGTGACGTGGGACCCGTACTCGACGGTCGAGTCGATGACGCTGGTGCTGGCGTCGGGCACGGTGATCGACACGGCGGCCCCCGACGCGGAGCAGAAATTCGCGGCCGCCGAGCCGGAGCTCGCGCGGGGCCTGTCCGAGCTGCGCGCGGAGCTGCTCGCCGACGAGGAGCTGGCGCAGCGCGTGCGGCGCAAGTACGAGATCAAGAACGTGACCGGATATCGGCTGTGCGCGTTCCTCGACGCGGAGGAGCCGCTGGAGATCTTCCGCCGCCTGGTCGTCGGCTCGGAGGGCACGCTCGCGTTCATCGCCGAGGCGGTCATGCGCACGCGCCCGGAGCCGAAGCGCACGTCGCTCGCGTGGGTGCACTTCGCGGACATCGACGCGGCGTCCGCCGCGGTGCCGGCGCTCGTGGCGGCGGGCGCGCGCGCGACCGAGCTGATGGTGGCGCCGGCGCTGATCGCGGCGGCGTGGAACCTGCCAGGCACGCCACTCCAGTGGCGCGAGCTGCCGCCGGCGTCGGCGGCGTTGATCGTCGAGCTGGGCGGCGAGGATGACCTCGAGCTCGACGCGGGCGAGGCCAAGGTCAGCGAGATCGTCTCTGGCCACGAGCCGATCCAGCCGCATCGCTTCACGCGCGATGCGGAGCAGATCGAGCTCGCGTGGATGGTGCGCGAGGGGCTGTTCGGGCTCGTCGGGCGCCTGCGGCTGCCGGGCACGGCGCTGATCGTCGAGGACGTGTGCGTGCGCCCGGAGCGGATCGCCGAGTGCGCGCGCGATCTGCAGGAGCTGCTCGCCAAGCACCAGTTCCTCGTCGGCGTTGCCGGCCACGCCTCGGCCGGCAACCTGCACTTCCAGCTCACCCCCGACTTCACCAAGCCGGAGGATCTGGAGCGCTACGAGGCGTTCATGGGCGAGCTGGTGGAGCTGATCGTGGGCAAGTACGACGGCTCGCTGAAGGCGGAGCACGGCACGGGTGTGAACATGGCGCCGTACGTGGAACGCGAGTGGGGCGCCAAGGCCACGGCGATGATGTGGCGCGCGAAGGAGCTCGCCGACCCACTCGGCGTGCTCAATCCCGGTGTCGTGCTGAGTCGCGATCCCGAAATTCATCTTAAAAACCTGAAGAGTCAGCCCGCGATCGAGGAGAGCGCCTCCCAGTGCGTGGAGTGCGGCTTCTGCGAGCCGGTGTGCCCGAGCCGCAACGCGACCACGACGCCGCGCCAGCGGATCGTGATCCGTCGCGAGATGGCGCGCCAAATGGAGGGCTCGCCCGTGTACGAGTCGCTGCTCGCCGATTACGAGTACGACGCGCTGCAGACGTGCGCCGCGGACGGCAGCTGCCAGAAGGCGTGCCCGGTTGCGATCGACACGGGCAAGCTCGTGAAGGAGCTGCGCTTGCGTGAGCGCACGGAGCGCGAACAGTCGGTGGCGCTGATCGTGGCCAAGCGCTACGGCGCGGTCGAGCGCGCGGCCCGCGCGGGGCTCACGGTGGCCGGCGTGGCGGCCGACGCGGTCGGCCGGCGGCGGCTCGCGCATGTGCCCGAGCTCGTGCGCAAGCGCGTCAGCGGCGAGTTGGTGCCGACGTTGCCCGACGACGTGCCGCCGCCGGCGCCCGCGCGTATGCCGGTAACGCAGCGCGCCGGCGCGGCAGCCGTGTACATGCCGGCGTGCCTGAACCGCATCTTCGGCAATCCGCGCGGCGCCGCATCGGCGGGTGCCGCGCGGATTGCCGAAGATGCGGTTCAGGCACGCCGGCATGTACACGGCTGCCGCGCCGGCGCGCTGCGTTACCGGCATACGCGCGGGCGCCGGCGGCGGCACG
>JASLHP010000141.1 GCA_030149625.1 Solirubrobacteraceae bacterium | reverse complement strand
CGCGGATGACGGCCGGGGGGCCTGATCGAGCCCGCGAGACGGGCAAGACCCACAGGGTGCCGTTAGAGTGAGGGCGCCAGCAGCCATGGCAGCCCGCGCGCCGACCGCCCACCCCCACGCCCCCGACGCCGAGCAGCTGCTCGCTGCGCTGGGAGAGGTGCGCGAGGGCACGTTCGCGCTGCTGGCGGGTCTCAGCGACGAGCAGCTGACAGCAGTGCTGTCGCCGATCATGAGCCCGCTGGTTTGGGACCTCGGCCACATCGCCGCCTACGAGGACCTGTGGCTCGGCCAGCGCTACGGCGGCCTCGCGCTGCTGCGCCCCGAGCTCGCGACGCTGTATGACGCATTCGAGACGCCGCGCGCCGTGCGCGGCGAGATCGAGGCGCTCGGTCCAGCCGCCGCGAAGCAGTACATGGCAGCCGTCAGCGCGCGCACAGCCGAGGTGATCGCCGCACGCGGCGTCGATGACGGCGTGCTCTGTGAGATGGTGCTGCGCCACGAGCTCCAGCACTCCGAGACGATGCGCCAGACGCTCGACATCGCCGGCCTGCTGCCCGCCGGCGACCGCAAGCTGATCGATGCGCCGCTGGCGGGGAAGGACACGATCGCGGAGTGGCTCGAGATCCCCGCCGGCAGATTCGCGATGGGGGCCCCCGATCACGGCTTCGCCTACGACAACGAGCGGCCGCGACACGAAGTCGAGGTTGCCGCGTTCACGATCGCGGGCCGCCCCGTCAGCAATGCCAGCTGGCTGCGCTTCAGCGAGGGCGGCGGCTATGAGCGGCGGGAGTGGTGGTCGCGGGAGGGCTGGGCCTGGAAGGAGCAGTACGACATCTCGCATCATCCCGCCGCGGGCCAAGGACACCCGGAGGCGCCCGCATGCCACGTCTCCTGGTTCGAGGCCGACGCCTTCGCGCGCGCGCACGGTGCGCGCCTGCCCACCGAGACCGAGTGGGAGAGGGCGATGACCTGGACCCAGCAGAACGGCAGCGAGCTCGCGGGAGTCGGCCGCGCGTGGGAGTGGACGTCATCCAGCTTCGACGGCTACCCACGGTTCGTCGCCTATCCCTACCGCGAGTACTCCCAGGTGTTCTTCGGAGACCGCTACCGCGTGCTGCGCGGCGGCTCGTGGGCGACTCACCCGCGCGTCGCGAGCACGACGTTCCGCAACTGGGATCTGCCGTTGCGGCGTCAGATCTTCGCCGGCGTACGCCTTGCAAAGGAGGCCTGATGGAGTCGTCCAGCCCACCGCAGCAGCTCGTCGAGGAGGCGATCCGCATCGACTCGCACCTCGACGGGACGGGCGACCGCTCGCTCGCCGACGACGTGCTCGACGGCCTCACGCGCCCGTTCAAGGAACTGCCGCCAAAGCACTTCTACGACGCGCGCGGCGCCGACCTGTTCGACCAGATTTGCGACCTTCCCGAGTACTACCCCACGCGCACCGAGCGCGCGATTCTCGTTCAGCGCGCGGCGGAGCTCGCGGAGCTGACCGGTGCCGTCGAGCTCGTCGAGCTCGGCTCCGGCACCGCCGCGAAGACACGCGTGCTGCTCGACGCGCTGCGCTCGAACGGCACGCTCGAGCGCTACATCCCGGTGGACGTCACCGAGAGCATGGTGCGTGACTGCGCGGAGACGCTCACGAGCGAGTACCCCGGGCTGCGCGTGCATGGCGTGATCGGCGACTTCGAGCGCCACCTCGACCACATCCCGCCCGCCGTCGGTCCACGCATCGTCGCGTTCCTCGGCGGCACCATCGGCAACTTCCCGCCCGGCAGCCGTCGCCGCGTACTACGCCAGATCGCGGCTCTGCTGGGACCGTCCGATCACCTGCTGATGGGCACCGATCTCGTCAAGGACCCGCGCGTGCTCGAGGCCGCCTACGACGACGCGCAGGGAGTGACCGCGGCCTTCAACCGCAACGTCCTGCACGTGCTCAACCGTGAGCTGCAAGCCGACTTCGACCCCGATGATTTCGATCACGTCGCGCTGTTCGACCCGCACAACGAGTGGATCGAGATGCGTCTGCGCGCGCGCCGCGAGCACACCACGCTGGTGCGCGCGCTGCAGCTGCCCGTGCACTTCGACGCCGGCGAGGAGCTGCGCACCGAGATCAGCGCGAAGTTCACGCCCGCGCGCCTGCAGAACGACTTGGCGGCGGCCGGCCTCGAACTCGTGCGCTGGCTCACCGACCCCGATGAGCTGTTCGCGCTCTCGCTCTCGGCTCTGACGCGTGCGTGACCGGCGGGATGCGGGAATCGGGATGCGGGTAGGCTGCGCGCCATGAACATCGACGGCAGCGGCGCGCTCGTCTCGGGCGGCGCCTCCGGGCTGGGCGAGGCGACCGTGCGCGCGCTGCACGCACGTGGCGCGCTCGTCACGATCGCGGATGTCAATGCCGAGAAGGGCCAGGCGCTGGCCGAGGAGCTGGGCCTCGAGTTCGTCAGCTGCGACGTGCGCGAGGAGGCGCAAGTGCAGGCTGCCGTCGAGCGGGCCGCCAAGGCCGAGGGCGGACTGCGCATCGCCGTCAGCTGCGCCGGCACCGGCTGGGCGCAGAAGGTCGCGGGCTCCAAGGGCCCGCATCCGCTGATGCCGTTCGAGATCATCATCGCGATCAACCTCGTCGGCACCTTCAACCTGCTGCGCCTCGCCGCGAGCGCGATGATCGCCAACGATCCGCTCGAGGACGGCGAACGCGGCGTGTGCGTGCACACCGCGTCGATCGCCGCCTTCGACGGCCAGGTCGGCCAGATCGCCTACTCGGCCTCCAAGGGCGGCGTCGTCGGCATGACGCTGCCCGCCGCGCGCGACCTATCCCAATATGGCATCCGCGTCAACACGATCGCGCCCGGCCTGTTCGACACGCCGCTGCTCGCCGCGCTGCCCGAGGAGGCGCGCCAGAAACTCGGCGAGGGCGTCCCCTTCCCGCGGCGGCTCGGCCTGCCCGCCGAGTACGGCGAGCTCGCCTGTCACATCGTCGAGAACCGCATGCTCAACGGCGAGACCATCCGTCTCGACGGCGCGCTGCGGATGCCGCCCCGCTAGGCGCAAGCGCCCCGCTAGGCACAAGCGCCCCGCTCGGCACAAGCGCCCCGCTCGGCACAAGCGCCCCGCTAGACATACAGCGCGCCCGGCTCCGCCCGAGCGACGAGGCGCGGCACGCGGCTGCGCCCCGCCTCGCCCGTCGACAGCGGCCGCCGACAGGCGGCCCCTCCAAGACGTCTTTACAGTCGCTCCACCAGCATCGCCATTCCCATCCCGCCGGCGACGCACATCGACTCGACGCCGTAGGTCGCATCGAGCGTCTCGAGGTCGTTGAGCAGCGTCGTCATGATGCGCGCGCCGGTCATGCCGAACGGGTGCCCCAGCGCGATCGCGCCGCCGAACGGGTTGAGCTTCTCGTCGGGAATCCCCAGCTCGTCTTTGCACGGCACGATCTGCGCCGCGAACGCCTCGTTGATCTCGACCACGTCGATGTCGTCGATCGTCATGCCCGTGTTCTTCAAGAGCGCCTTGATCGCCGGGATCGGGCCGAGGCCCATGACCTCCGGGCGAATCGCCGCGACCGTCGAGGCCACGATCCGCGCGCGCGGCGTGAAGCCCTCGGCTCTCGCCTTCTCCTCGCTCATGATCAGCAGCGCCGCGGCGCCGTCGTTCAGCGGGCAGGCGTTGCCGGCGGTCACCGTGCCGTCCTCCTTGAACACCGGCCGCAGGCCCGCGAGCGCCTCGATCGTCGTTCCCGGACGCGGCCCGTCGTCCTTGCTGACGACCGTCTCCGGCACGTCGATCTCGTTGCCTTCCTTGTCCACGTCCTTGTGCGCCGGCACGGTCACGGGCACGATTTCCTTGTCGAAGTGGCCGGACTCCTGCGACGCCACGGCGCGCGTCTGCGAGATCAGCGCCCACGCGTCCTGCGCCTCGCGGCTGACTTTGCGCTCCGCCGCCACGTTCTCCGCGGTCATGCCCATCGAGATGTACGCGTCGTAGAGCGAGCCCTCCGAGCCGTCGAGCTTGGGGTGGAACTCGAACGGCGCGCCCGGCGCCGTGCGCGAGACCGCCTCGACGCCCGCGGCGATGTACGTGTCGCCCTCCCCCGCCTTGATCGCGTGGAAGGCCATGCGCGTGGTCTGCAAAGACGATGCGCAGAAGCGGTTGACGGTGCATCCCGGCACGCGGTGGTCGATGCCGGCCAGCAGCGTCGCCATGCGTCCGATGTTGTAGCCCGTCTCGCGCTCGGCGTAGCCGCAGCCCATCATCACATCGCCGATCGACAGCTCGTCCAGCTGCGGATTGCGCTCGATCAGCGCCTTCAGCGGGATCGCGGCGAGGTCGTCGCCGCGAACCGACTTCAGCGACCCCTTCACCGCCCGCCCGATGGGCGTGCGAATTGCGTCGACGATCACAGCTTCAGGCATGCGGACTCTCTCCTTGGTCGGTTGAGCGCGCCAGCGCAGCACCCTCGGCCGGCGCGAGGCGGCGAATCCTACGGGATGGGCCTGTATGACGTTCGTCGACCAAGCCGGCCAAGAACGCAGGGAGCTTGGCGTGCGGCGCACGCGAGCCGGCCGAGGACGCCGGCCGGCTCGGCGGCGGCAGGGACGTCAGAGATCCAGCCGGCTCACGCCCAACTCGTCGAAGCCGACGTGGTGCGCGAGCTCGTGGCGCACCGTGCGCGTCACCTGGTCGCGCAGCAGGTCCGCGTCGTGGCCGAAGTCACGGCGCAGCGTGTCGCGGAAGATCACGATGCGGTCGTGCACGTCGTCGCGCGCCACGCTGCCTCCCTGGTACAGACCGTAGGCGCCGCGCCGGCGCCCGCCGTCTGAGATCACGACCGCGACGTGCGCCAGCGCGTTGCGAAGCAGGTCCGGCAGGTCGTCCAGAGCGTCGCGCACCAGCTCCTCGAAGTCGCTGTCGTTGAGCGGGTCGAGCTCCATGAACTCCGCTTCGTCCGGAGCCACCGCGAGTCCTTCGCGCGCCAGCCGCTCGGAGTAGCGCACGATCTCTTCGAACTCGCTCTCCGACTCCGGGTTGTGCCAACCCGCAAGATGCACCGCCACGAACGCGACGCCGCCCATCAGCGCCGCCGCCACGATCACCCCCAACGCGACGTCCTCGAGCGCTCTGACGACGCCGATCGAGCTGAAGCCCTGCCCGACGACGAGCACGACCAGGCCCACCGACATCGCCACCAGCACCGCAACTCCGACCCGCCGAAGCGAGCGTGGGTCTCCGGGGGGGATGGGCGCGCGCATCGCAGCAGACTCAAGCGGTTTGGGGCCTATTTCAGCGTGCGGGCGATCACGAGACGCTGGATCTCGTTCGTGCCCTCGTAGATCTGGGTGATCTTCGCGTCTCGCATCATGCGCTCCACTGGATACTCCTTCACGTAACCGTAGCCGCCCAGGACCTGCACCGCCTCGACCGTCACCGCCATCGCCGTATCGGAGCAGAACACCTTCGCCATCGAGGAGTACTTCGCGCGCTGTGGATGCCGCTGATCGGCCATCGCGCAGGCCTTGTAGAGCAGCTCGCGAGCGGCCGCCGTGCGTGTTTCCATGTCGGCCAGCTTGAACTGGATTCCCTGGAACTCGTTGATCGCCTTGCCGAACTGCCGGCGCTCGCGCGCGTAGGCCACCGCGTAATCCGTCGCGCCCTGGGCGATCCCCACCGCCTGAGCCGCCGCGCCCAGCCGCGTGCGCTCGAGCGTGCCCAGCGCCACCGACAGGCCCTTGCCGACCTCGCCGATCACGTTCTCCTGCGGCACGCGCACGTCCTCGAAGATCGGCTGTCCCGTGGGCGAGGCGCGAATGCCGAGCTTGTGCTCGAGCTTGCCGACGCTGAAGCCCGGGCGGTCCGCCTCGACCACGAACGCCGTCAGCCGGCGCGTCTCGCGGTCGGAGACCGCGAAGCAGATGTAGAAGTCCGCAACCCCGAGGTTGGTGATCCAGTTCTTGGTGCCGTTGATCACCCACTCGTCGCCGTCCCTGACGGCGGTCGTCTTCATCCCCGCCGGGTCCGAGCCCGCTTCCGGCTCTGACAGCGCGAACGCCGGCGAGAACTCGCCCGTCGCGCACCTCGGCAGAAAGCGCCCCTTCAGCTCGTCCGAGCCGAACAGCTGGATCGGCAGCGTGCCGAGCTCCTGGATCATCAGGATCAGCGCACACGCCGCGTCGACCTTCGCGATCTCCTCGACCGCCATGTTCAGCATCAACGTGCCCGTGCCCGTGCCGCCATACTCGACCGGGAACGGCAGGCCGAGAATGTCCTGTTCGCCCAGCAGCTTGCGCACGTCCCATGGGTATTCCGCGCGCTCGTCGATCTCGGCCGAGCGCGGCGCGATCTTCTCCCGCGCGATCCGCCCGATCGTCTCGCAGAAGTCGACGTGCTCCTGCGGCAGCGTGTAGATGTCGCCCAGCGCCTCCACGCCGCTGATCCTAGTGATGAGCCGAGCGCTCCGCGCTGTTCCCGCGGCGTCGCTACGCTCAGGCGCAATGAGCGACGCCGCGCACGCCACCGAGATCGAGATCGAGCCCGAGCAGGTGGCCCGCGGGATCGCTGAGAGCCCCGCGCTGCAGCTCATCGACGTGCGCGAGCCAGCCGAGCGCGAGGCCGGACACATCGCCGGCAGCCGTCACGTCGAGCTCGCCATGGTCGCATCGCTAGCCGACGCGGTCGAGCGTGAGCGCCCGGTCGTGTTCTACTGTCGCGTCGGCTCGCGCTCGAAGATGGCCGCGCAGGCGTTTCGCACCGCCGGCTTCGACGCCTACTCGATGAGCGGCGGGCTCAAGCGCTGGGACGAAGAAGGCAGGCCACTGTCGCCCGAGGGCGGCCGCGTGGCCGAGCACTGACGGCCGCTGACGCGCTTTCGGCTGTACGGCGCCGGCTTGGCGCCGTATCGTGATGCCGGCACTCGAAAGCGACATTCCCACGCAAGCGGAGGAGACGATCAGATGGAGTCATCAGGCGAGTACCCAGGGGTCACCACCGGCGAGGGCTACGCGGTGGCCAACCTCGACGAGCTCGGCGACGGGCCCGGCTTCCGCAAGGTCCGCAAGGGCCTCGGCGTCACGGCGTTCGGCGTCAATGCGATCGTGCTGCCCGCCGGCATCGAGACGGGGCCCCACTACCACGACGAGCAGGAGGAGCTGTACTTCGTGCATCGCGGCGCGATCGAGATGCATTTCGGAGACGGCTCGGTACAGCGGCTCGCCGAGGGCGGTCTCGCGCGCGTCGACGCGGCCACCGTCCGCAGCATCAGCAATGTCGGCGCCGTCGACGCCGTGTACCTGTGCGCGGGCGGCAAGGGCGGCTACGTCGGGCGCGACGGACGCGTGCCCGAGGGTGAGGAGCAGCGAGTGAGGGTGATCCACGACCTCTCCGGCAAAGCGCCGGAGTGACGCGGCTGCTGCACGCCGGGCCCGAGCTCGCGATCCCGCTGTCTGAGATCGCCCTGCGCACCAGTCGCTCGTCAGGCCCCGGCGGCCAGCACGCCAACGTCACGGCCTCGCGCGTGGAAGCGATCTTCGACGTGCTCGCCTCGCCGTCGCTCAGCGAGCAGCAGCGCTCGCGCCTGTTAGCGCGCGCGGGACCGCGGCTGATCGCGGTCGCACAGGACGAGCGCTCGCAGGCCCGCAACCGCGAGCTCGCGCTCGAGCGGCTCGCCGAGCGCATCGAGCAGGCGCTCGTCGTGCCCCGCAAACGGCGCGAGACTCGCCCGAGCGCCGCCGCGCGCACCCGCCGTCTCGACGAGAAGCGCCGCTCCTCCCAGCGTAAGCGGGAGCGCCGGCCGCCGCACGCCGACGGCGACTAGTCCAACAGCTCCTTGACCGCACGCTGGTGCAGGCGACCCAACGGCGTCTTTTCCGGATAGAAGCCGATCGCTTTCCACAACAGGCCCGACGCGGGAGCCCACACGACGATCAGGTAGACGCCGAGCACGAGCGCTGCCGTGCGCAACCTGCGCGACCCCGACAGCGCCGCCAACGGCAGCACCCACAGCACATACCAAGGCAGCACCCAGCTGAGCGTGACGATCAGCGCCACGCTCGCCCACCCCGACGCCACGATCGACCGCGCGATGCCGCCGTCCTCGACGTCGGCGCTAGCTCCGGGTGCCGCGGGCAGGCGCCTGCCTCGCCACGCCATCCAGCAGCAGCACAGCACGAGCGCGACGAGCACGACGCTGAAGACGCTGCGCAGGCCGCTGCTCTCGCCGCCCAACCCGATCGCGAGACCGAGGAGGTTGGGCACGCTCTCGCTTGTGACGACGCTGCTCTGCGTGCTCAGATCGGGGATGTGCGGGCCAAAGGCCAACACGCTCGCCGCCGCCAGCACAGCGCTCGCGGCGAGCATCCCCAGCAGCACCTGCACGAGCGCTCGCGATCTGCGCATCAGGCCCGCAAGCACGACCGGAACCAGGATCGCCGCCGATGCCTTGATCGCGATCGCGGTCACGAGCGCCGCGCCCGCGCCCAGCTCGGACGGCGAGAGCGGCAGCAGCCACGCGTGGACCTGCGCCGAGGATACGCGCCGCAGCCGCGCGACCGTGCCGGGCACGTCGAACGCGCCGGTGTGATGCCCCGCGCCCGCGCCAGTGCGAGCGCTCGCGCGCAGCAGCAGATAGAAGCCGAGCACGATGCAGAACATCATCAGGAAGTCGTTGTGGTCGCCGCCTAGGCCCCAGACGAGCACGACCGGGTTCAGGCCCACGAACGCGACCGCTCCACGCGGATCGCGGCCGAGCAGGCGAGCGCATTTCCACACGAGCAAGATCGTGCTCAGGCTGGTGGCCACGAGGACGAGCTTCAGCGCCCAGAACGAGCCAGCGACCCCCAGCGGGACGACGACGAACGTCAGCAGCGTGAACAGCGGGCCATAAGGGCTGAGCAGCTCGTGCCAGTTGCTGAGCAGATAGCTCGGGTCGTTGTGCGGCTCGACGATCGGGATCGACGTGTACGGGTTGAGGTTGTGCACGACGTCCATGCGCCCGTAGTTGATGTAGTTGAACAGGTCCGTCAACGCCAGCGGCGGCGACAGCAGGAAGATCGCGTGAATCGCGACGATCGCCGCGATCAGCCAGCGCGCGGGCAGCAGCCGCGCCTGTTTGAACGCGACCGCATAGCCGCCGTACATCAGCAGGATCGCGCCCGTGAACAGCAGCTTCAGCGTCGTCCCGTTGTTCGTGAAGCCCGGCAACAGCCCGCCGAGTGGGCCCGCCATCCAGCGCGGGAAGTAGCCCGTGTGACTCGTCGGCGAGAGGACGCTCGGCCGGTTGGCGGCGACCAGCACCACGAACAGGCTCAGCGCCGCGATCGCCGCGACCGCCGCCGCGCCCAGCAGCACGCCGTCGCGCTCCCGCACGATCGCGCCGGCTCCCCCGCGCCGACGCCAGCCCGCAGGGCCGCGTCGCTCGGCGGTTGCGCCACCGCCGAGGGGAAGTGTCGTCGCGTCTGCCGGCATGCTCAGCGTGGGGACGATAGCCGCTGTGCTTAAGCGCGGAGGGCCCGCAGCGATGCGGGCCCTCGAGCAGTGGTCGTGGCTTGCGCCCGGACTAGATCGTCTGGACGTTTACGGCCTTGGGACCCTTCTCGCCCTGCTCCGGGTCGTAGGAGACCTTGGCCCCCTCCTGCAACGACCGGTAACCCTCGCCGTTGATGCCGGTGTGATGGACGAACAGGTCCTTGTCACCGTCATCCGGGGTGATGAAGCCGAACCCCTTGTCGTCGCTGAACCACTTGACTGTGCCAGTTGGCATGGTGTGAATTCCTCCACGGTATGTGCGTGCTGCACGCGGAGGATGCTTCTCAAAGCTTCGACCTGCGAGCGCTTGCACTACTTTCGCCGGTCATTGCGCCGGCCATACACGACGACCGTAGCACGTCGCAATGGCCACGTGTTGCCGAGTTGTTGTGCGCGCGCGAACGGCACAAGACCGATTCCTCGCCGAGCGGACGCAGCTAGGCTTGGCCGATGGACACTCACGCCGGCCCGGATTCGCCCGGCGCGGACGCCGATCCCGTGCTCCTCGAACGACTCCCGCCGACGGGCGACTCCGACACCGCGGCGGAGATCGTCGCGCGGCTCGGCCTGCGGAACCCACACCGCGCAACGCCAGAACGCCCGCTGGTGGTGCTCAACATGATCAGCACCGCCGACGGCCGCGCGAGCCTCGGCGGACGCTCGGGGCCGATCAGCGACCGCGCCGACCGCGCCCTGTTCCACGAGCTGCGCGGCGTCGTCGACGGCGTGCTCGTCGGCGCTGGCACCGTCCGCGCCGAGCGCTACGGGCGCATGATCCCAGACGCCGCGCGGCGGGAGCTGCGGCGGCGACGTGGTCTCAGCGAGGAGCCACTCGCGTGCATCGTCTCCGGCCGGCTCGCCCTCGACGAGGACGTCCCGCTGCTGCGAGAGCCATCGGCGCGTGTCGCGATCCTCACCGCGTCCGCCGCGAGCCTGCCGGCCGCCGCGGCGTCGGTCGAGTATGTGCGCACCGTCGACGGTGGGCGCCTGGACCTCGCGGCGGCGCTCGAGCAGCTGCGCGCTCGCTTCGACGTGCAAAGTCTCCTGTGCGAGGGCGGACCGCATCTGGCGCTGCAGCTGCTCGAAGCCGATCTGCTCGACGAGCTGTTGCTGTCGCTCTCGCCGCTGCTCGCCGGCGGTGAGCCGAGCGGCGGCGAGGCATTGCGGATCCTCGCCGGCGCGGAGCTCGAGCCGCCCGCCGAGCTCGAGCTGCTCGCGGTGCTGCGCAGCGACTCGCGTCTGTTCCTGCGCTACGGCGTGCTCGCCCGCGAGCGCGTCTCGCGGGAGACGATGCCCAGCAGTTCGCTCGCGAGGTGACGGCCCTGTGCCGCCACGCGCGGCGTCGCCGCGATCCGCACGACTACCTCCTCGCCGTCGAGCTCCTCGAGCGTGATGCGCGGCGCGTCGCGCAGCGGCGTCTGCAGTGACTTCTCGAGGATCTCCTGGAGGTCGCCTGGCGTCATGCCCGCGCGCAGGCGCGCGCGCAGGTTCACCGCCTCGGGCTCACGCAACGGCAGCACCGCGACGTTGAGCACGACGCTGTTCGGCACGAGGATCGAGTCATCGCCGGTCGCGAACGTCGTGTACAGCAGCCCCAGCGAGCTGACCGTGCCCTCGAGCTGCCCAGCCAGCGGGCCGCCCTGCAGGCGCACGCGCTCGCCCACGCGGAACGGACGCGCGCTCAGCAGCACCGTGCCCGCGATCAGGTTCCCGAGCGTCTGCTGCGCGGCGAGTCCGAAGATCACCGCCGTGAACGCCGTCCCGAGCGCGAGCGTTTTGGCTTCGATGCCCGCGACCCGCAGCGCCACGAACAAGGCCACCACGACCGTCGCCAGGCGGATCACGAAGCCGACAGTGCCGGCTGTCGCCGGCTCCAGACGCCTGAACAACGGCGGCCCGAGACCGCGGCCGACGTCGCGCGCGATCGCCCAGCCGAGGATCATCAAGGCGACGACCGTCACCACGCGGATCGGCGTTTCGAGCGCCTGTTCGAGAACCTTGTGAGCGGCTGCCCCCGGTTTGCCGTCGTGCTTGGGGATCGCCGCCACGGTCCTGCCGAACAGGCTCACGCGGTTGTCGTAGAGCAGCACGATGCCGATGAACAACGGCAGCAGCACGAGCACCTCAAGGCGAGCGCGCTTGACCACACGCGGGCTGATCTGGCGCAGCAGGCCGACCTCCTGCCAGGAGTGGCTGCGCGTCTCGAACATCTTCGGAGGAGTCTTCGGCACGGGCACGACTGCCAATGATGGTGCATCCCCGCCCGCCAGCCCAGGGTCGGGCCTGCGCACGACGCGCCCGTCGCCGCACGACGCGCCCGTCGCAGCCCGCCGCGTCCGTCGCAGCCCGCCGCGCCCGTCGCAGCCCGCCGCGCCCCGTCGCAGCCCGCCGCGCCCCGTCGCAGCCCGCCGCTGCCTCTAGCTCTGGGTGTAGATCACCATCGCCACGCCGAACGCCAGACAGTAGACGGCGAACGGCACGAGCGTCCTGGTCTTGAAGTAGCGCACCAGGAACGCGACGGTGAACACAGCCGTCACCGCGGCGGTCAAGCACGCCACGAGCGCCTGACCGCGCACGCCGTCGCCGAGATGACCCAGCAGGTCGGGCAGCTTGACCAGGCCCGCGGCAAGGATGATCGGCGTCGCCAGCAGGAACGCGAAGCGCGCCGAGTCGCTGTGGTCGAGCCCGCGCGCAAGACCCGCGCCCATCGTCACGCCATCGCGGCTGATGCCCGCGACCAGCGCCGTCGACTGAGCTACGCCGATGACCAGCGCCTCGCGATACTCGAGCGTGTTCAGCTCACGCGCACCGTCGGGCTTGGCGCCCTCCCGTACAGCCAGTTCGCGCACCTCGGCGCGGCGGCGAAAGCGCTCGGCCGCGAACAGCAGGCCGCCGTTGACGATCAAGAAGATCGCCGCGATCTCGGGCTTGGCGGTGAGCGTGCGCAGCTGGTGCTCGAGCGCGAGCCCGATGATCCCGGCGGGAATGCTCGCGGTGACGATCAGCCACGCCAAGCGCTCGGTCGAGTCCTCGACGCGGCGCTTGGCGAGCGTACGGAAGAACGCACGCACGATCTGCACCCAGTCGCGCCAGTAGTAGGCGAGCAGGCCGAGCGCGCTGCCGACGTGCAGCATCACGACGAACGCCAGCCAGAACGATTCCTTCTGCGACTGCGCGTCGACGAGCTCGTTCCAGCCGAACAGCGTCGGGAACAGCACCGTGTGTCCGAGGCTCGAGACCGGGAACAGCTCGGTCACGCCCTGCAGGAACCCGAGCACGATCGCCTGGAAATAGCTGATCGCCGAAGCGACTGGAACCGCCAGGAGGGCTGCCATCTGGCCGGCAGCTTATTGGCTGGCCGCGACTTCGAGCGCCGCGACGCGTTCATGCACGCGAAGCACCAGACGCACCCGGCACTCGTTGCGCCAGCTGCCGGTCGCGTGCGCTTCGCAAACGCTCAGCCACCTGACAAGGAGGATCGATGCAGCTCTCCAGGCACCTCAAGCACGTTCGCTCAAACTCCGCGCGTCGCGGCGCGCGTCGCTGGCTGAGGCCCGGCTGGAGGCGTGCGGCGATCGTCGCGGGCGCGGCCCTGTCGCTCTGCGCAGCGCCTGTCGCCATCGCCGGGAGCCTCGCCGACGCGGGCGGCCAACCTGTGCGCGGGGGCGTCAAGAACCCCTCGAGCGGCGGCTACTACCAGACTACGCAGATCTGGGCGAACAACTCCAGCTGGGGAACGCGGCAGTCGAATCTGGGCAGCGGCGGCTCGGCGATCTACGGCTGCCGGAGTCTTGCCGGGGGCCTGCCGTGTCTGGACGCCGACAACCTCAAGGGCGGCCCCGCGTTCTCGTTCATCACGACCGGCGCCGTCGGCGGCTCGATCCTCGTCGGCAACTCCGCCGACGCGCCCTTCACCACCAACGGCCACGGCGAAGCCAAGGGTCTCAACGCCAACTACCTTCAGGGCAAGCAGGCGAGCGAATTCCAGCTCGCCAACCAGCCGGCCGCCAACGCCAACGAGCTCGGCGGCCAGCCCGCGTCCTCCTATGCGACGACGGCGCAACTGCTGTTCGCCGACGTGGGCCCCGGTCCGGCGATCCAGAGCACGCGCGGCGCCACGACCGTGGGCCAGCTGGAAAGCACGTACACGGTCGTGTTCGGGACCACCAACGTCAGCAAGTGCGCCTACACCGCCTCTCCGCAGGGCGCCGCGCTCGCGAGCGGCGCGCTCGGCGTCGCGCTCAGCGCCACGAACACGAGCGCGGTCGTCGTCAGCGCACCGAGCGGCTTCAGCGGCGGCTTCGACCTGCAGGTCGTCTGCTGAGCGCGGCCGCGGCCCTTGCATCGGGCGGACCGGCGCGCACGCCGCCGGTCCGCCCGCGAGTCTCGCTCATGCCCAGCGCCCGCCGCAACGCTGGAGACACCGGGCGCGATCGTCACTGACGCTTCACACGATCATTGCGGCTTGGTCACAAAAGACGCCTCTTTGCAGGCAAATCTGTTTGCTATGAGCGGATCGGCATCGCGCGTGCGGGCAACCGAGCCGGCGCGCAAGGTCGTGACGGCACCGGCGCTGCGCGCGGCCAGCACGGTCGACATGCACTGCCACTCGACCGCCTCGCAGGAGTCCAAGCTCGGCGTCCAGCGCGCCGTCGGCCTGCCCGAGTGCGCGACGCCACCGCAGGAGGTCTACGAGCTGGCCAAGCGGCGCGGCATGGACTTCGTGACGATCACCGACCACGACACGATCGCGGGCGTGCTCGAGATCGCCGAGCGCCCAGACGTGTTCGTCTCGACCACCGCGTGCGGAGCGCTCTCGCGGAGCGTCGTGTACGTCACCGGTGCGTGGTACACCGTGAGCGGCCATTCGAGAGTTTGAGATGCCTGGAGAGGTAGTGCAGGAACGCTTGATCGGTGTCGATCGCCACGACCCGCATGACGTCGGCACGCCGGCTCCTTTGACCGCGTCGCGGTCCCGCCGCGGGCGGCGCTTCTCCCTTGAAGGATGCCACGGCGACACTCTTGCCAAGCAGAGCTTCCTAGTCCAAGACATCACCAAATTCCCACAGTGGAGAAGAGGTGGTGAAATCCCGCGGCCGTTCACAGAACGGTCACAAAATGGTTCCGGCCTGGTCACAGGAAACGCGCCATTTGCAGGCGAATCTCTTAGAGTTCATGTCCAGCAGGCGACCACCATGCTCCGACCAGACGATCGCCGTCGCACTGCACGGTATCGAGCCCGCGACGTTCGAGCGATGCGCGGTGATTCGCGATTGGCTCGACGACCACGGCGTCGATCGCGTGACGCTGCTCGTGATCCCGGCCCGCGACTTGCACCCCGTCGGCGAGCGCTCCCCGGAGATGATCAGCTGGTTGAGCGAGCGCCGTCGCGGCGGCGACTCGATCGCCCAGCACGGCTTTCAGCACGTACGTCCACGCGGCGGCATCTCACACCTGACGATCGCGCCGCCCGCGCGCAGCCTGCGCGACGCCGAGTTCCTGGGCCTCGACGGCGAGGAGACCCGTCGCGCCGGCGTGGACGGCGCG
>JASLHP010000111.1 GCA_030149625.1 Solirubrobacteraceae bacterium | reverse complement strand
GGTGCCGCCGGTCACGGTCAGCGTGCCGGAGAAGCTTTCGTACGTGCCGGATCCGTGCGGCGCCGCGCTGCCGTGCCCCTCGATCGTGCCGCCGCTCGCGTGGATCGTGAAGGTGCCGCTGAACGTCGTGCCAAGCGAGAGGCGCACGCGCATGCTCCCGGGCAGCGTGCCGGTCGCCTTGCCTTCGTCGAGCAGCAGCGACCCCGAGGACGATATGTAGCGCAGATGCGCGGTGTCGGTCGCGTTCAGGACGTGAGCGGCATGCGCCCGCGGTGCGGACTGGCGGGCAGCGGCGTGCGCACACTGCGTCGCGGACGCAAGGCAGCCGGTCGCGAGCGCACCGCACACGGCGGCCGTGGCTCGCGAGCGCACGCGCGTGGTCAAGTGGACTCCGAACGTCTCAAGTGGAACTCCGAACGTCTCAAGTGGAACTCCAATCGTCTCACGTGAGCCTCCCATCGTCGACTGCTGATGTAACGCGCCGCGCCACGAGTCGATGCGCTCCTACGGGCGCGCGCTTGCCGCGAGGCGTTCAGGGGTGGATGCGCGCACGCGCTTGACGAGTCGCCAGACGCGCATGACCGCAAGCGTTGGCGTGATCAGCGGCCGTAGCGCCGTCTGTACGCGAGTGGTCACCGGCCACGCCAGCTCACTGCCGGCGCTCGACGCGGATGTGTAGTAGGCGGCGATGCCCGTCATCGTCATCAGATGATGCGCGCCGGCCGGCGCGTCGCGCGCCAGCGTGGCGGCGTGGTGAGCAACGTCGACCAGGCGCTCTCCGAGCATTGCGCGGTCGTCGTAATGGCCGATGAACGCGAGTGTTCCGTCTGCCGCGTCCTGCTCGTAGTCGATGACGCTGTCGAGCATCGTGCTGAACACCCCCAGAGCCAGGTAGATGTCCTCGAGCGGCGCGCCTCGCTCAGCGGTGGCGTGCTCATGGCCCGCGAGCGCTATCAGGGCGTGAACGGCGAGTACCGACGAGGCGGCGCCCGCAAGGTACTCGCGCCACTCCAGGCCCGAGCCGGGCGCGCTTTCTCGGGCCCACGCCTCGGCGTGGGGGAGCCTGGTCAGGGTTTCGGCATGAGTCAGCACCTCGGCTTCCGCGCAGCGCGCGGCTGCGTGCAGCATCGTGGGGGCGAGTGTCGTCGCCGCCGGCAGATTCGCCAGCGCATCCTCGACGGTTGCGGCGAGCTCCTTCAGGTAGCCGCCGTCATCGGAGCCTGATGGGTAGCGCTCGAAGTAGCTCTCGCCGAGCGTGGTGGCCGGGTCGAGCGCATCGGTGAGCGCCTTAAACAGCTGGCGGCCATTGGCGAGCGGGTCTGCCGCCGGCTGCTCGGTCAAGCCATCGAGATAGTCATACATGACCTCCAATGCGACTATGCCCCGGACGGAGATCGTGCGGTGCCGGCGCGGGGCGAGCGTCGCGAGCGTCGCCGCGACCTCGGCGGCGAATCCCTCCTGCTCCAATGTCCGCAGCGCGAGCCCGCGCAGCTCGAGGTCCTCGATCTTCACGGCGCGCGCGCGCCAGCGCGCAAGCTGGGCGCGCACCTCTGGTGCGACAGTCGTCCAGTAGCGCACGTTTGCGAGCACGAGCGCGAAACCGGCGCGCGCCAACAGCCCGCGGCTCGCGAAGACGGGGGCTTGCCCGGCATGACGTGGTGGGGAATGGCAGCCCATCCGCTGCTACTCCTCTCCGAACGCGAGCGTTGGGCGGACGCGAGACGCGAGCCAGCCTGGTATCGCCGCGAGCGCCAGCACGACGATCAAAACCAGCACGAGGAGCTCGAAGGGGCGGCCTGCCGTCACGAGGCTCGCGACCGGAAAGCCGGTGACGTGTTTGAGGTAGCTGTCGATGATCAGCTGTCCGTAGACGCCGGCGAGCACCCCGGTGAGGCAGCCGGCGCTGAGCATGACGAGCGCTTCGATCAGCAGCAGACGTCGCAGCTGTGACGGCCGCGTTCCTTCGAGCCGCAATGACGCAAGCGAGATCCGCTGCTGCCAGATGCTCGAGCCGAGCGCGGCGACGGTTGCGACGATCGTCGCCGCGAGCAACAGCTTGGCGATCTCCCCGAGCTGGCCGAGTCCTTCGCCGCCAGAGGCTTCGATTCTGGCTGCACGCGTGCCGGGTGTCACCACTTCGAGTCCGCTCTGCGGCCCAAGCTGCCGTTCGATCTCGCCTTTCGCCCGTGCGATGCTCGTGCCCGGCTCGAGCGCGACGCCGAGGGCGGTGAGCGCCGAGGTCGCGAACGCTCGCGTGTAGTCGCGCGTGTTCATGAAGATCACGCCGGTCGGCCAGCCGAAGTTCGTGCTGGTCGCCGCGAGGCGGAACGCGACGAGGCCCGTGGGGGTGGGCAGGCGCACGATGCCTCCGACGCGGAGATGGTGTTCGCTCGCGATCTGCTTGGACAGAACGACCCACCCGCGTTCGCGCAGTCGCCGAGCGGCGAGCGCCGCTTGCCCCTGGAGGATCTGGCCTGCGAGCACCGATGCCGTCGCGTCGGCCGGGCGGGCGATGATCCACGGTCGCCGCTCGCCCCAATCGAAGAAGCTGCCCTGGTAGGCGCCCACGCCCGACACGCTGGGGAGCGCTTTGACACGGGCGTCGTAGTCGCGCGGCAGGAAGGCGACGGTCGCCTGATTGTCGAGTGGGCTGATCACCCACAGCTGTGCGTCGCCCGAGAAGTGGTGAGCGACCCGCCCGATGCCGCGCAGGAGATCGCTGCGGGCGCCGCCGAGCGCCAGGCATCCGAACAGCGCGACGGCGCCCGTCGCGGCGAGCGCCATCGAGCGAAGCGTGGTGGCGCGCAGCCCGGTCAGTGCGACAGGCACCAGCGTGAGCCGCTGGTAGCGCTCACCCACGAAGGCGACGGCGCGCATGACGCCGGCCAGCGCCGCCGGGACGGCGAGCGTCGTCGCGAGCGCGAGCAGCACGCACGCCGCCAGGGCCGCGGACGGCACGAGCGCGAACAATGCGCTCGCCACCGCCAGCAACGCGAGCGCCATCGCCGTGAGCCGGTTGCGCGTGTCGCTGCCGAGCTGGTTCCCGGGGGCGGCGTCGTCGTCGTAGACGGCGTCGCTTGCTCGTCCGCGACGCAGATCGAGCAGCGGTGTGCAGGCGCCGAGGCAGCTCGCGACGAGCCCGCACGCGAGCGCGATCAGCATCGGGCTCACGCCGACGACGGTCGAGGAGCCGAGCGTGAACGCTTGGGAGAGATAGCCGGTCGACTGGTGGAACAGCCCCACGGCCAGCCCGTAGCCGGCGAGCAGGCCGACCGCCGATGCCGCCACGCCCAGGCACAGTGCCTGGAACATGACCATTTGCGTGATCGCGCCGCGCCTGGTCCCGTCGACTCGCAGGTCGGCGATCGTCTGGCGGCGCTCCGGCGCGGTCAGCAGCATCGCGTTGAAGGCGAACAGGAAACCGAGCAGCGCGGCGATCGCGGCGAACAGCCCACTCGCTTGGTCGCTCGGTCCGAGCGCCTCGTGGAGCAGCGCTAGATCCTGGTCCGCGCGGGCGACCGTGAGCCGGCCGCCGGCGAGGCTCGCCAGAGCTCCGCGCACGCGTGCTTCGGCGCCCGGCTCGGTCTCGATCAGGATGCGGGAGATGAGGCCTCGCTGACCGGCGAGCACCTGCAGATCCGTCAGCGGCATCACGGCGATGCGCGCTTCGGCGAGCGCACCGGCCGCTTCCCTGCCCAGCACGGCCGAGATCTTCCGCGGATGGGCGCGGCCACGAAGCAGCAACGACAGCCGCGGCTCGCTTTCGCGTCCCGCGCCCGGCGGCAGCTGCAGTGCGGCGGCGGTGGCTGTGCTGAGGCTGATGCCGTCGGCGGATAGGGACTCGCGGGGAATCGTGTGGGCGAGCCCGTCGAGTGTGGCGAGACTGAGGTCCGCTCCGGCGAGGTACACGGCCACGCGCCGGCCGCTCGGCCCGACGAGCGTTGCGGTCTGTTCGAGCAGTGGCGCTGCCCGCTCGACACCCGGCAGGCGTTCGACTCGGGATAGGAGCGCTTCGCTGAAGCCTTCGGGTCCGCGCGTGCGCAGCTGTAGATTCGCCGCCCCGATCACCCTGTGCACGACTTCGCGCGCGGAGCCGGTGATGCTTGCGTTCGCGATCAGCGTCGCGGAGACGAGCGCCACCGCGGCGGCGATGCCGAGGCCGGCGAGCAGCTCCTGCGCGGCGTGGACCCGCAATCGGTTGCGGTACAGGTAGACGAGCGCGTAGGGGCTCATGAGCGCGCGCGATCTGAAGGAGGGTGCGGCCGCCGGCACGCTCTACCCGTCCGGGCTCGGATGACGCCGAAGCGCGTCGGCCCGCCGTCGTGCCCGTTGCCCGTTGTGCTCGGGCGCCGCGCCGGTGAGCTTGCCGTCGCGCAGCGCATAGCTGCGGTCGGCGACCTCCAGCGCGGCGAGATCGTGGGTGACGAGCAGCACGGCGGCGCTCCGCTCGCGCGCGATCGAGCCGAGCAGCTGCACGATCTCGCGGCCGCGCGTGCTGTCGAGATTCCCCGTCGGCTCGTCGGCGAGGATCAGTCGTGGCTCGCACGCGAG
>JASLHP010000105.1 GCA_030149625.1 Solirubrobacteraceae bacterium | reverse complement strand
CGCTGACGCTCGCGCGAGCGCAGTGCGAGCTCGTGCGCGAGCTCGCAGAGCGTCGGCGTGGCGTCGGCGGCGAGCTTCGCCTCCAGCGCGTCGAGCGCCGCGATCACCTCGCTGCGTGTGCCTCGCAGCAGCAGCAGCTCGCCGGGCCAGCGCGAAACCGTCGCTCGTGGCTGCTCGAGGTAACCGCCTACGTACTCCTCGAGCACGACGTGGAAGTCGGTGCCGCCGAAACCGAACGCGCTGACGCCGGCACGCCGCGGATGATCCGCGCCGCCCGTCAGCCATGGGCGCGCCTCGCTGTTGACGTAGAAGGGGCTCTGCGGGAAGTCGGCCTTCGGGTTGGGCTCGCTCACGCCGATCGTCGGCGGCAGCACGCGATGGTGCAGAGCGAGCGCGGCCTTGACGATGCCGGCCACGCCGGCGGTCGCCTTGGTGTGGCCGATCATCGACTTGACCGAGCCGACCGCGCACCACTGTCGCTGCTCTGAGTGTTCGCGGAAGACGGTGCTGAGCGCCTTGATCTCCGCGCCGTCGCCCGCGACGGTGCCGGTGCCGTGCGCCTCGACCAGCTCGACCGTCGCCGGCGAGAAACCAGCCTGCGCGTAGGCGCGGCGCAGCGCGCGCATCTGACCCTCGGGTCGCGGCGCCGTCAGGCTGCGGTCGCGCCCGTCGCTCGCCGCGCCGACACCGCGGATCACTGCGTAGATGCGGTCGCCGTCGCGCTCGGCGTCGGCGAGGCGCTTGAGCACGACCGTCGCGAACCCCTCGCTGATCGAGATCCCGTCGGCGGCCGCGTCGAACGGACGGCAGCGGCCGGTGGGGGACAGAGCGTGCGTCTTGGCGAAGCACAGATACGCGAACGGGTTCTGGATCGCGTCGACGCCGCCCGCGAGCACCATGTCGCTGGTGCCCATCTGCAGCTCGCGTGCGCCGAGGCCGATCGCGCTCAGCGAGGAGGCGCACGCGGCGTCGACGGTGTAGTTGGTGCCGCCGAAGTCGAGGCGGTTGGCGATGCGCCCCGACGCCACGTTCATCAGCAGGCCGGCGAAGCTGTCCTCGGTCCACTCGGGCAGGCGCTCGAACAGCTGCTCCTGAAGCTCCGGGTGCGCGTCGCCGAGCAGCGACGGGATTGCCGAGCGGACCGTATAGCCCACCGACTTGTCGGCGCCGCCGCCTCCGGCTCCGAGGATCACGGAGGTGCGCTCGCGGTCGAACGGTCGCGTCGCGTAGCCCGCGTCCGCGAGCGCGGACTGCGCGCACAGCAGCGCGAGCAGCTGGAACGGCTCGATCGAGTCCAGCGACTTCGGCGGCAGCCCGAGCGCCATCGGATCGAGCGCGACCGGGTCGATGAAGCCGCCCCAACGCGAATACACCTTGTCGCGCGTGCTCGGGTCGGGGTCGAACATGCGTCGCCAGTCCCAGCGCTCCGCTGGCACTTCGCCGATCGCGTCCACCTTGCCGAGGATGTTCGCCCACAGCGTCTGCACGTCGGGCGCGCCGGGCAGGATGCAGCCGAGTCCGACGATCGCGACGTCCGCGGGCGGCGGCGGCACGGCCTCTCGCTCCAGGCCGGGTGCGGTCACGCCCGCGAGCAGCTCGCTGCTGCCGTTGCAGACGTCGTCGTGCAGCTCGGCGATCGTCGTGACGCTGTCGCGCAGCGCGGCGATCTGGCCGATCATGTACATACCGCGCTGCCACTGCTCGGAGGCGTCGATCGGAACGAGCTCAGACCCGGCGCGGTCGACCCCCTTGGAGGCGACGCGCAGGCGTCCGATGTTCAGCTGCTCGAGCGCGCCGCGCAGCTCCTCGGAGTCGATGCCGCTCTCGCGCAGCCGCCGGCGCTCGGCAGCGAAATGCTCGACGAACGGCGAGGGCAGGCAGCGAGTGGCGTGGCCCGGACCGCTCTCGAGCAGGGCTGTGTCGACGGCCGCGATCGCCGACTCCTGGAACAACGGCGTGATCGCCCCCGACTCGGTTGCCTCCTCGGTGAAGAGGTAGGAGGTACCCATCAGGGCGCCGAGCTTGGCGCCGCGCTCGCTCGCGCCAGCCGCCGTCGCGGCGGCCATCGCCGCCGAGCGCGCGTCGTGGATGCCGCCGGCGAGCAGCACCTCGCAGTCCGAGGCGTCCTGGGGCATCTCCTCCAAGAGGACACGCATCATCGTGTCCCACAGCACGAAGCTCGTGCGCGGGCCGACGTGACCGCCACACTCGCGACCCTCGAACACGAAGCGCCGCGCGCCGTCGCGCAGGTACAGGCGCAGCAGCTGCGGCGAGGGCACGTGCAGATACGTGGCGATGCCTTCGGCTTCGAGCTCGCGCGCCTGGTCGGGGCGTCCGCCGGCGATCAGCGCAAACGGCGGCCGGTGCTTGCGCACGACGGCGAGCTGCTCGGCGCGAAGCTCCTGGGGCACGAAGCCGAGCACGCCCACGCCCCACGGACGCTCGCCGAGCAGCTCGGCGGTGCGTGCCAGCAGCACGTCGGCGTCAGGGCCGCGCATCAGCGCGAGTGCGAGGAACGGCAGCGCGCCGCCCTCCGCGACCGCGGCGGCGAGCTCGGCGCAGTCGCTGACGCGCGTCATCGGACCTTGCACGATCGGAAAGCGGGTGCGGTGCGACCGCGCGACGCCCGCGCCCTCCGCGAGCGGATTGCCGTGCGCGAGCGTCGCGCAGCTCGACGCGATCGACGCGCGCAGCGCGTCGAGAACGCCGGCGACGTTGCCGAAGCGCTCCGCCAGATCGGCGGCGAGGGCGGCGTCCTGCCCGAGCGCCATCACCGCTTCGTCGGCCGGCGCCGCCACACGCTCCTTGACGGTCGCGCGCCACTGCTCGAGCGCCGCGGCGCTCGGCGCGAGCTCCAGCTCAGCGTCGTGCAGCAGCTGCAGGCCGCGCAGGTCGGGACGGCTGTATGTCCGAAACGGCGCACCGAGGTCGGCTCCGAGCGTCGCCGTCTCGCTGCCGTCCAGCCCGGAGACGATCGCGCGCAGCCCGTCGGGCAGGGCCGACTCGGGTGTCAGCAGCAGCTGCGCGTCGAGCACGGCTCCGGCGGCGCCCGCGACGTAGGCGGCCGCGACCGTATGCAGGCCGATGCCGCCGTGCACGAACACCGGTGTCGTCAGGGTGGCGAGCAGCCGCTGGGTGAGCACGAACGCGCCTTCGTCGCCGATCCAGCCGGCCGTCTCATGCCCCTTGGCGATGATCGCGTCGGCGTGTGCGCTCTCGGCGGCGAGCGCCTCCTCCAGCCTCACAGCCACCACATAGGCGTGCAGTCCGGCGTTGTGCACCGCTGCGACAAGCCCGCTCAACTGGTCGAGCGGCGCGTTTGCGAGCACGACCGCGTCGAGACCCTCGGGCGACGCCTCCAGAACCGCGTCGAGCTGCTCGCGGCTGTCGAGCAGCACGCCGCGACGCCCGTGCCCGAGCGCACAGAGCCGGTGCAGTTGCGCGAGCCCCGCGTCGAGGTCGACCGCGAGGTCGAGGCTTACGACGCCAAGGGCGCCGGCGCGGCTTGCGGCGATGGGTACCGAGGCATCAGGCAACCCGGTTGGGCACAACACAATGAAATCGAACAAGCTGGGCCCCTCGTTCAGGCTCTCCATCTATGCTGGAGAAGCGGTCTAGAGCACGAAGTTTGCGGACCGCGGACTTTGCGGACTCGCACCCGAGCAGTCAAGCCGTGACAGCCAATCTTGCCCAAAGGTGCAGATTGCGTTGACCCTGCGGCGCGAGCAACTCTAGGCTACTCGGCTACTTTGCTGTCGCTGTCGCAACTGGACCGTCCGCTTCCGCAGCAGCGACTCGAGTGGCTGTGCGATTCGCGGAGCCTCGAGCCTCTGGACTCGCCGTCGGCGTTCGACGATCGGGAGGTCGGCGTGTACGCCGCGTGGGGTCGTGTCGCAGGGCGTCCGATCGTCTGTTACGCGCAGGACTCCTCGATCGCGGGCGGATCGGTGGGTGTCGCCGAGGCCGAGGTGATCGTCGAGGCGCTGCGCCAGAGCCGCCGCGCGGGGGTTCCGGTGGTCGGCTTCGTCGAGTCCGGCGGCGCGCGTCTGCAGGAGGGAGCGGCCGCGCTCGGCGGTTTTGGGCGGATCTTCTCCGAGAACGTCGCGCTGTCCGGCCGCGCGCCGCAGATCTCCGTGATCACCGGCACATCCGCGGGCGGCGGCTGCTATTCGCCGGCGCTCACCGATTTCGTGATGATGACCGCCAAGGCCTCGATGTTCCTGACAGGCCCGCGGATCGTCGAGCTGGCGCTCGGCGAGGCCGTGACGGCGTCCGCGCTCGGCGGTGCCGGCGTGCACGCGCGCAACGGCGTCTGCGACTTCGTGGCGAGTGACGACGAGAGCGCCGTCGCGCTGCTGCGCGAGCTGCTCGGCTATCTGCCGCAGAACGCGTCCGAGGCGCTGCCGGTCGCGGCCGCGGAACCCGCGACCGGAGAGGATCCTGCCGGCGTGCTGCCGGAGCGCAGCCGCAGCTACTACGACGTCAGAGACGTGATCAGGCGGCTGGTGGACGGCGGACACTTCCGCGAGGTCTCGGAGCTGTGGGCACGCAACATGGTCGTCGGCTTCGCCCGGCTCGAAGGGCACGCGATCGCCGTGATCGCCAACCAGGCTCGCTACCGCGGTGGCATCATCGACGTCGAAGCGTCGCGAAAGGGAGCGAAGTTCGTCCGCACGTGCGCAGATTTCGGAATCCCGATGCTCGTGCTGGTGGACACGCCGGGTTTCATGCCCGGGAGCCGGCAGGAGACCGCCGGCGTGATCAGCCATGGCGCCGAACTGGTGCGGGCGTTCGCCGCGGCGCGCTCGCCGCGGGTCACGGTGATCTTGCGCAAGGCCTTCGGCGGCGCGTTCATCACGATGAACTCCAAGGACCTCGGCGCGGACGCGTCGTTCTGCTGGCCACAGGCGGAAGTCGGGATCATGAGCTCGCTGGCCGCGGTGGAGATCATCCACCGCCGGCGGCTGCTCGCGGCCGGCGCCGCGGCGCTCCGCGACCGCCTCGTGCGTGGCTACGCGGAGCAGAGCCTGTCGCCCGAAGCCGCGGTCTGCTCCGGCGCGGTCGATGCCGTCATCGATCCCACCGAAACTCGCGAGCGTGTGGCGTGTTCGCTACGTTTGCAAGAGGCCGCGGCCCCGGAGTGGGGCGGGCAGGCCATGCGGGCACCGAGCGATCGCGACGGTGCCGGTGCGCCGTCGCAAGCCTCGCGGCCTGCGGGCGCCCTGAACAACAGCTACCGACTAATAACCGCCCCGGAGGGACTACAGCCATGAAGCAGCTCCGTCGCGTCACCGCACTCGCATTGATCCTCGCCGCGGCCCCCGCGACGCTGGCGATGGCGTCAGGCTCGCTGTCGGGCACGTATGTGACGACCGTGAAGACGGCCGGCAGCCTCAACGGCACCTACCACATCACCTTCACCCCGGGCCACTTCGCGCTGGAGGCTCCGTACGGCATCACCGGCCACGGCACGTACTCGCTGTCGGGCTCGAAGATCACGGTCTACGGTCCCTCGTCCTCGTGCAAGTCGGCGGGCATCTACGAATACAAGCTCTCCGGCTCCTCGCTGACGTTCAGGAAGATCAAGGACTCGTGCCCGCGCGCCGCGATCCTCGACGCGCACGCGATGAAGAAGGCCTGAGCAAGCCACGCGGGTCTGAGCGAGCCCGCGCGCGAGGCGACCTGAGCTAGCCCGCGCGCGAAGCGATGCGCCTCCACGCGCGAGGCGACGCGCCTCCGCGCGCGAAGCGACGCGCCCGCGGCGGGCGCTCACTCGTACGCGCGAGGCGACGCGCCCGCGGCGGG
>JASLHP010000078.1 GCA_030149625.1 Solirubrobacteraceae bacterium | reverse complement strand
CAAGAAGGCGCGCAAGCGTCCGCAGTTCTCCAAGCGCTAACGCCCGGAGAGAGTTGCCGCGCCCATCAGCATGACCCGCACGCTGTTCGGGACAGACGGCGTTCGTGGCGTCGTCGGTGAGTTCTTGACCGCGGAGCTGGCGCTCGCGCTGGGCAGCGCCGCCACCCGCAACACTGGCGTCGAGCGTCCGCAGGTGCTGATCGTGCGCGATACGCGCGAGTCGGGCGAGATGCTGCAGGCGGCGATCGCCGCCGGCGTCAGCGCGGCCGGCGGCGACGCGCTGCTCGGCGGCGTGCTGCCGACGCCCGCGGCGCCGCTGCTGATCAACCGTTACGGCTTCGACCTGGCGGTCGTGCTGTCGGCCTCGCACAACCCGTATCGCGACAATGGCATCAAGTTCTTCGCCGGCGACGGCTACAAGCTCTCCGACGAGTCCGAGCTGCGAATCGAGCGCGAGCTCGACGCCGAGCCGCGGGTGGGCGCCGGCGCTCCGGCGATCGGACGTATACGTGAGCTGCGTGGAGCGGGCGAGGACTACCTGCGCGAGCTGCACGTTCGCTTCCGCGGGCTGGAGCTGAGCGGCGTCGACGTGCTGCTCGACTGCGCCAACGGCGCCACCTATCTCCTCGCGCCCGAGATCTTCAGGCGCCTCGGCGCGAGCGTGACCGTGATCGCGGACTCCCCGGACGGTCGCAACATCAACGACGGCTGCGGCTCCACGCACCTCAGCGCGCTCGCGCGCGCGGTGCTGGCCGGCGGGCACGCGCTGGGCTTCGCGTTCGACGGCGACGGCGATCGCGTGCTGGCGGTCGACCGCACGGGGGCGGTGGTCGACGGAGACGAGCTGATGGCGCTGGCGACGTTGCACCTGCGCGCGAGCGGGCGTCTCACCGGTGACGGGGTGGTCGTGACGGTGATGACCAACTACGGCTTCCACGCCGCGATGCAGCGTGCGGGCGTCGCGGTCGCCACGGCGCAGGTGGGCGACCGCTACGTGCTCGAGGAGCTGCGCGCGCGCGGCTGGACGCTCGGCGGCGAGCAGTCGGGCCACATCATCGACATGGGCTTCAATCGCACCGGCGACGGGATCGCGAGCGCGCTGCTCACGCTGGAGGCGCTCGCCGGAGGCGACCTGAGCGAGCGTGACGCCATGTCCAAGCTGCCGCAGCGACTCGTCAACGTGCGCGTGCGCGACCGCGGGGCGCTGGCGCAGGCGCAGGCGGTCGAGGCGGCCGTGCGCGCCGCCGAGCAGAAGCTCGCTGGGCGCGGACGCGTGCTCGTGCGTCCCAGCGGTACAGAGCCGCTCGTGCGCGTGATGGTCGAGGCGCCAAGCGAGGACGAGGCCGAGCAGCTCTGCGGACGCCTCGTCGCGCTCGTCGAGCAAGAGCTCGGCTGAGCGGCGCCTGCCGCGACGAATCGCGTCGCCTCGCCGTGGCCTTCGACACGCATCTCGTCGTTGGCTTCAGCGACGAACCCGACGCCGCCGTTCGCCCTGAGCGCCGGCCCTGAGCGCTGGTATCTTCGACGGGATGTGCGGCATCGTTGGCTACGTTGGCAGGCGCCCCGTCCAGGCGCTGCTGCTCGAGGGCCTCGGCAAGCTCGAGTACCGCGGCTACGACTCCGCTGGGATCTCGATGATCCGCGACGGCCAGATCGAGGCCGTTCGCGCCGTCGGCAACCTCAGCTCGCTCGAAGCCAAGCTCGACGAGCGCGCGCGCGCCACGGCTCGCGGCGGCGTCGCAGTCGTCGCGCCACCCGCGAGCACGGGCATCGGACACACGCGCTGGGCGACGCACGGACGCGTGAGCGAGGAGAACGCCCATCCGCACGCCGACGACGGAGACCGCATCCATGTCGTGGTCAACGGGATCGTCGAGAACTACCTGGCGCTGAAGGAGCGTCTGCTCGCGGACGGCAGCGTCTTCAGCTCCGAGACCGACGCCGAGGTGATCGCCCACCTGATCGCCGACTGCTACGCAGGCGACCTGGCTGACGCCGTGCGCGCGGCCTACGCGCAGCTCGACGGGCACTACGCGTTCGTGGCGATGAGCCTCGACGAGCCAGAAGTGCTCGTCGGCGCACGCAAGGAGTGCCCGCTGATCGTCGGCCGCGGCGACGGTGAGCAGTTCATCGCCTCGGCCGTCCCCGGCGTGCTCTCGCAGACGCGGCGCATCCAGTACATCGACAACGGCGAGGTGGCCGTGCTGAGACCCGACGGCGTCACGATCACGACCGCCGCCGGCGAGTCGGTGCAGCGCGAGGAGCAGACCGTCGACTGGGACGAAGAGACCGCCGAGAAGGGCGGCTATGAGACGTTCATGCTGAAGGAGATCCACGAACAGGCAGACGCTGTCGCGGATGCCGTCGCCGACCGCAGCGCTCGTGGCGACGGCGTCGACCTGGCCGAGCAGGACACGTTGGACGAGGCGCTGCTGAGGAACGTGAGCCGGATCGTGGTCGTCGCCTGCGGCACCTCCTACCACGCTGGGCTGATCGGGCGTTATGCGATCGAAGAGTGGGCGCGCGTTCCGGTCGAGATGGACATCGCCTCGGAGTACCGCTACCGCAATCCCGTCGTCGGCCCCGGGGACCTCGTGATCGGCATCACGCAGTCGGGCGAAACGGCGGACACGCTCGCCGCGATGCGCCTTGCGCGCGCGCGCGGAGCGCGCGTGCTGGCGGTCACGAACGTGATGGGCTCGCAGGCGACGCGCGACGCGGACGGTGTGCTCTACACGCGCGCCGGTCTCGAGATCGGGGTGGCGGCGACGAAGACGTTCGTGTGCCAGGTCGCGGTCATGTACCTGCTGGGTCTGCGCCTGGCCGAGCTGCGGGGCACGCTCTCGCCCGAGCGCCTGAAGGAGCTGGTCGGCGAAGTCAAGCGACTGCCGCACTGCATCGACGAGGTGCTCTCCTCGGTGGGCGAGCAGGTCGCGCCCGTCGCCGAGGCCTACGCGCGCAGCGACTTCTTCCTGTACATCGGTCGCCACGTCGGCCTACCGGTCGCGCTCGAGGGAGCGTTGAAGCTGAAGGAGATCTCCTACATCGCGACCGACGCGTATGCGGCGGGGGAGATGAAGCACGGTCCGATCGCGCTGCTCGACGACTCGACGCCGGTCGTGTGTGTCGCGACAGACTCGCCGGTGCTCGAGAAGGTCGTCTCGAACATGCAGGAGGTGCGCGCGCGCGGAGCCAAAGTGATCGCGATCGCAACCGAGGGCAACGAGCAGATCGGTCGCGGCGCCGACGCCGTGATCACCCTGCCGGCGATCGACTGGATGCTGCAGCCGATGCTCGCCGTCATCCCGTTGCAGCTGCTGGCATACGAGATCGCGCGTCGTCGCAACCTGAACGTCGATCAGCCGCGCAACCTGGCGAAGACCGTCACCGTCGAGTAACGGCGCATCGCGCGCATCCTCGGCTGCGCGTGCCGACAGGCGCAGCCGAGGATGACCATCTAGCATCGCTCTCACCGATGGTCGACCAGCTGCCGCCGTGGCTCGTCCCGTTGCCCGATGCCGAGGCGATGCGCGCCGTCGATCGCTGGGCGATCGAGCAGCGAGGGACTCCGGGCATCGAGTTGATGGAGCGCGCCGGTGCCGGCGTCGCGCGCGCGGTCGAGCGCCTTGCTCAGGACGGGCCCGTGACGGTCGTGTGCGGCAAGGGCAACAACGGCGGCGACGGGCTCGTCGTGGCCCGGCTTCTGCGCCGGTCCGGCCGAGCGGTGACGGTCGTTTGCGTGGCGCCGCCGCAAGAGCTTGCGGGAGACGCGCGCACGAACCTCGAGGCGCTCCCGGGCGAGTCGCCGCGGCGACTGGACGGGGCGTCCTGGAGCGGGTCTCCAGCACAAGGCGCCGCGTCGGTCGGCGAGCCGTTCGGCCCGCGCGCGACGATCGTCGATGCTGTGCTCGGAACGGGCTTTCAGGGCGAGCCGCGCGGCGCGGTCGCGGACGCGATCGCGGCGATCAACGCGTCCGGCGCGCAGGTCGTAAGCGTCGACGTGCCCAGCGGCGTCGATGCTTCCAGCGGCGTCGTGCGCGCGGGCGCGGTGCGAGCGACGTTGACGGTCACCTTCCATGCCGCCAAGCCCGGTCTGTGGATCAGTCCCGGCAAGGCCCATGCGGGCGAGGTGCACACGATCGACATCGGCATCCCGCGCGGCGCGCCAAGCGACGCGCGCATCGGCCTGAT
>JASLHP010000187.1 GCA_030149625.1 Solirubrobacteraceae bacterium | reverse complement strand
CATCTTCTTCGGGGGGGAGGGTGGGGCCGGCAAGACCGTCAGCGATCCGTTCTTCGGCGGCGAGGGACCGGACCGCACCGGCTGTCACCTGTGCGGTCGCTGCATGGTCGGCTGCCAGCACGGCGCGAAGAACACGCTCGTCAAGAACTACCTGTACTTCGCGGAGAAGCGTGGCGCGCGCGTGATGCCCGAACGCACCGTGGTCGACATCCGCCCGCTCGGCGCGGCCGACGGCAGCGACGGCTACGAGGTCGAAAGCGTGCGCTCGGGCGCCTGGCTGCGCAAGGAACGACGCGTCCAGCGCGCGCGCGGCGTCGTCGTCTCAGCTGGCCCGCTCGGCACGAACCGGCTGCTGCAACTGTGCCGCACGAAAGGCTCGCTGCCGCGAATCTCGGCGCGCCTGGGCGAGCTCGTGCGCACCAACTCCGAGTCGATCCTCGCGGTCACGGTGCCCGAGGATTACCCGGACGACCTGATCAAACGCGTCGCGATCACCTCCTCGATCTACCCCGACCCACACACGCACATCGAGACCGTCACCTACGGCGACGACGGCGACTCGATGCACCGTCTGAACACGCTGCTCGTCGGCGACGGCACGCGCGCGACGCGCCCGCTGAAGCTGCTCGCGCAGATCCTCCTGCACCCCAAGCGCCTCGCACAGGTGATGTTCCCGAAACACTGGTCGCGGCGCACGATCATCATCCTCGTGATGCAGACGCTCGACAACGCGATCGCGCTGCGCCCGCGCAAAGGCCCGTTCGGGACGTTCTGGCTGAGGACCGAACAGGACCCCGAGCGTCCGATGCCGACGTTCATCCCCGTCGCGAACAAGGCCGCCGAATGGTTCGCCAAGCGCACGGGCGGGATCGCGCAGAGCTCGCTCACCGAGGCGCTGTTCAACATCCCCACGACCGCGCACATCCTCGGCGGCGCGGTGATCGCGCCAGACCCTGGGCGCGGCGTCGTCGACGCGCACCAGCGCGTGTTCGGCTACGAGAACCTGCTCGTGTGCGACGGCTCCGCGGTGCCCGCGAACGTGGGCGTCAACCCATCGCTGACGATCACGGCGTTGGCCGAGCACGCGATGAGCCATGTGCCGGCGGCGGGCGTGGGCGCGGCGGCGGCGCCGGCGCAGAACGGCGCGACGGTTCAGAGCGGCGCCGCGGCCTAGCTTCAGAGCGGCGCGCCGCGGCCTAGCTTCAGAGCGGCGCGCCGCGGCCCAGCTTCCGTCCGTCGCCTACGCTCGGTAGGGGACGATCACTTTGTGATCGCAGCCGACGAGCTTCCAGTGGCGATTCTGCGGCAGATAGCGCATCACCAGCGTCTTCAGGCCTGGGCCGTCGCAGTAGACGGTGCCGTAGCCGTAGACGAGCGCGACGTGGTCGTTGCCGGCGCCCGTCCAGATCACGTTGTAGCCCCAGCTGGCGTAGATCCAGTCTTCGCCCGCGCCGCCGTGCAGGAAGTCGCGCTGGCTGGTCGGCTGCGCGCCCGGGTGCGAGTCGCCCCAGATGACGTCGCCGTCGTTGCCCGCATAGATGGTGTCGTTGCCGCCGCCGCCGAGCAGGTAGTTGTGCACGCCTTCCTTGCCGCGCATGACCCCGCTTTCGTTGTCGGGATGACCCTCGTGGTGTTCTTCGCGGGGCCAGCCGGTGTGGTTGGCCTCGGCGAGGGCGAGGCCGGCGAAGGCGAGCAGGCAGATGCCGCTCAGCGACAGCATCCGCATCATGCGTCTGGGTGGCAGGAGTGCGCTCATCGAAGTCTTGATTGTCATGTATCGACACGACGTCCCCCGTTCGGTCATGGGCTAAACGGCAGTGGACGATCCTTGCGGCGCTCAAAGGCGGCTTCTTTGACGCGACAGCGAGGCCGGCGCGCTCGTCAGCGCTCCGGCGCGTAGGCGCACGCACAGCCGGCCACGCAGGTCGACGAGGGCGTTGATCACCGCGCTGGCGTTGGCTCGCAGGTGGGCGATCGTGCGCCACACGCCCGCCCGCGAGCGCAGTTGCAGGAGCGCCGGCTGGCGCGCGCTCGCCAGCAGCGCCCACACACGCACCTGCCGCGGATTGACGCGCAGGGGGTCGAACGGCAACGCGAAGCCGCGCAGGAACGGCTTGGGGGTCGCGCTCGCGAACCGGCCGCCGGCGCCGGCGGCATACAGGCCGGCGGGGCGCGGCACTTCGACGATGCCGCCGGTCGGCGTGTTGAGGCGCACGCCGGGAACCGCGTCGACGAGGTACTCCCAGGAGACGAGGCTCACACCCGCGATCCACAGGCGGTGAAGCGCGCGCGAGACCCACGTCGCCTGCAGGCGTGGAGCGACGCCGTGCGGTGATTGCGGCGCGCTTTCCCAGTCGAGCTCGGTGACCCATACGCGCTTGCGCCCCGCGGGCAGGCTCGTGTGCGCATGTTCGGCCCGTGCCAGCAGCGTGGTGATCTTGGCGGCGTCGGAGATCGAAACTTCGAGCGACGACGGCGCCGGCAGGTCGGGGTCGCCGACCGAGAGCGGATGGAAGGCGAGCACTTCGAAGTGTGGCGGATCGGGGCATTCGGCGGCGTTTCCCGCGCCGCCGGTGGCGAGGCAGAGCAGCGAGCGCAGGAACGACACGGGCGCCATGCGCCCGACGCCGGCAGGATCGCCGTTGGGCGCGACGCCGGCCACGATCACGATGTCGAGGGGCGCGACGGACTTGACGCCGGCGTAGAAGCCGTTGAGCAGTTCGCGGTAAAGCGACGGGGAGAACGCCCTCCAATGTCCCGCGCGGGCCACCCACTGCGGCTCGAGGTAGCGGGCGAGGTTGGGCTCGTTCCATGCCTGGAACAGGCGTACCGGCGGCAGCGCACGCGTCGGCGTCAGCGGATCGGGGAAGCCACCGTCGTAACGGCGCGCGAGCGCGCTCGCGAAGGCGCGCAGCGCTTCGGGGCTGGGGTCCCAGCTGCCTGGATAGGCGTAGCGCCAGCGCGGGGCGGCTTCGGCGAACGCGGGGGCGTGGGACACCACGAGCAGTGGCTCGAGCCCGGCGGAGACGGTCGCGCGCACGGCGGCGTCGATCAGGGCGAAGTGATATTCGCCGCTGGACGGGTCGGTCGCGACGAAGCCGGGCTTCGGGTCGGCGCTGACGACGTCGCTCCAGTCGACAGGGATGCGCACGATCCTCGCGCCGGCGTCGCGGATGCGGCTGAGCGCGAGCTCGCGGACGGGGGCCGGTTCGGAAAGCAGCAGTTTGCCGTCGGAGACGCCTCGCCGCAGCCCATCGCCTGGGAACGGGCCTTCGAGCAGAGCTCGATTCTGGGCACGCACGAGCGCGGGGTTCGTTGCGGGCGCCTCGGCTCCAAACGGTGGCGTCACGGTCACCGGTCGCGGTGGCCCTTCGGGGCCGGTGCGCGACTGATACGGCAGCACCGGGGGCGGCGCGAGCCACACGAGCGCGCCGAGCGCGAACCCAAGGGCGCCGTGCATGCCCCGCCGCCTAGCGGTGGAGCGTGAGCGACTTCGGCGCCAGCGTGGCTGTCTGGCCGTTGCCGGTGCGCAGCGTCGTGAGCAGGACGGCGCTGACGCTCGCGGCCGACTTGAGCTTGCGCCGTCCGGCGGCGGTGAGCTTTAGCACGACGCCGACGGTGCCCGCGGCGTCGCCAAGGCCAGCGCCGCC
>JASLHP010000068.1 GCA_030149625.1 Solirubrobacteraceae bacterium | reverse complement strand
GTCTCGCGCTCGCGCCAGTCGGGACAGAGCTGGTCGAGCTCCTGCGGGCGGATGCGGCCTTCCTCGCCGCTGTGGCGCGAGGTCAGCCGGTACTCGGGGCGCTGCGCCGCGAGGGCGCGGAGCTCCGCGGCGAAGATCGCGGTCCGCGGGTAGCGCGCGGAGTGGATGTGTGCGATGTCGGGCAGCTCCCGCGCGCCGGCGAGGCTCCGCAGCATGCTCGCGATCGGCGTGACGCCGCTGCCGGCGCTGATGAGCAGCAGCCGGGACGGCAGCTGCTCGGGCAGCACGAACGTGCCTTCGACGCCGCCGAGGCGGACGATCGCGCCCGGCCGCAGGCGCCCGCAGAGAAACGGGGTGACGGTGCCCTCGTGGACGAGCTTGGGGGTGATCGTGATGCAGCCGTCCGCACGCGCGGGGTCGGAGGTGAGCGAGTAGGCGCGCCAGTGAAAGCGGCCGTCGACCTCGACCCCGAGCCGGATGTACTGGCCCGCGCGGTGTCCCGGCCATTCCCAGCCGGGCTTGATCGTGATCGTGACCGCCTCGTCGGTCTCGGAGTCGATGCGCTCCACGCGGCCGCGCAGCTCGCGCGTGGACCAGAGCGGGTTGATCAGCTCGATGTAGTCGTCGGGCAGCAGCGGCGAGGTGAACGACTGCGCGAGCGCGAGCGCGCGGCGCCCGAGCGTCGGCACCCGAGGAGTTGCTCCGCGTTCAGCCATTGTGGGCAGGCTCCAGTCTCATGACTCAGATCAATGTTACCTCGTTTGAGGTCACATCAAACATGGTACCCTTCTTTCGAGCATGGCGAGTGTGAGAACCGACACGGATCCGCAGCCAAAAGGCGCCGAGGCGGTGGGCGCGCCTCACGACATGACGATCGAGCAGCTGGCGGCCGAGGTGGGCATGTCGGTCCGCAACATCCGCAATCACCACTCGCGGGGCCTGCTCGCGCCGCCGGAGGTGCGTGCGCGTGTCGGCTACTACAACGCCGACCACGTCGCCCGGCTGCGCCTGATCCAGGACCTGCAGGCCGACGGCTTCAACCTCGCCGCCATCGAGCGCCTGCTCAGCGGCTCCGACAACCTCGCCGGCAGGCTGATCGGCCTGCGCGCCGCCGTCACCGCGCCCTTCGATCCCGAGTCGCCGGAGGTCGTCACGGCCGACGAACTTCAGGAGCGCTTCGGGACGGCGTCGCCCAAGGACATCGAGCGCGTGCGACGCCTGCGTGTCCTGGTGCCGCTCGGCGAGGACCGCTTCGAAGTGACGAGCCCGGCGCTGCTGGACGCCGCCGAACAGGTGATGGGGCTCGGCATCCCGCTGCACACCACGCTCGAGCTGATCGAGCGCGTCAGCCGCGACTGCGACTCGGTCGCACGGTCGTTCGTGAAGCTGTTCCTGCGCGAGATGTGGGAGCCCTTCGAGCGCGACGGCCAACCGCCCGAGCGCTGGGACGAGCTGATCGGCGCCGTCGACTCGCTGCGGCCGCTCGCCTCAGAGGCGCTGCTCGCGATGTTCAAGCTGCGGATGACGAGCCAGCTCGAGGACGCCTTCGGCAAAGTCGTCGAGCATCAGGCCAAGAAGCGCTGAGGATGCGATCTGCCCCGGGCGGGTAAGCCCAGGGGCATGAGCCCGGACGCCCAACGTCGCCTGCACGTCCTGTCCGAGCTGAGACGCTTTGCGCTCGACGTCCGGGGCGCGCAGATCGCACGCGAGGACCGCGAGCTCGTGCCGGCGGCTCTGACCGTGATGATGGACCGCGCGGAGCCGCCCGCATGGATGCGCACGCCCGGCCGGACGCTGCATCCGGCACTCGGCGGCGAGGAGGCGGCCAAGGTGGCGCTGCATCCCGATGCGGGGCTGCTGCTCGGCCACGCGCTGCGTTCCTGCTCGTCGCTCGACCCGGAGCGCGCGAGGATCGAGGTGTGGCTCGACACGAGCGACGCGCAGGTCAGGGTGCACATCGGATGCGCTCGCGTCGGAGACCTGGACGAGGCCGTCTCGGCGCGACTGCGTCCGCTCATCGAAGCCGCCGACCACGGCAGGGTCCGCAGCGTCGCCGACCTGCACAGCCCGGTCAGGCCGGGCGCACCCCACGTGTTGACGGTGAAGGTGCCGGCCGCTTAGAAGCGCTCGCCGCCGACCGCGCGCAGCTTCGAGCGGTCGTGCGTCGCGGCGACGCGCCGCACGGTGCCGGAGCGCGTGCGCGTGACCAGCGATTCCGTCGTCGCCCCGCCCGCGCTCGGATAGCGCACGCCCTGCAGGACGTCGCCGTCGGTCACGCCGGTCGCCGAGAAGAACACGTCGTCGCCCGCCACGAGGTCGTCGCGGTCGAGCACGCGCTCGAGGTCATAGTCCTCCTCCAGGGCGGCGCGACGCTCCTCCTCGTCGCGCGGCCATAGCCGGCCGAGCAGCTGCCCGCCGACGCACTTGACGGCGGCTGCCGAGATCACGCCCTCCGGCGTGCCGCCGATCCCCCACAGCAGGTCGACACGCGAGCGCTCGGTGACGGCCAGCAGCGCCGCCGAGACGTCGCCGTGCGCGATCAGCCGCACGCGCGCGCCGGCCTCGCGGATCGCGGCGATCCCCTCCTCGTGGCGCGGGCGGTCGAGCACGACGACCATCACGTCGCTGACCGGCCGGCTCGTGCGCTCGGCGATCAGCTTCACCGTGTCGCCGAGCGGGCGGTCGAGGTCGAGCAGGTCGGCGATCTCCGGCGCGCCGGCCATCTTCTCCATGTAGACGATCGGGCCCGGGTTGAACATCGTGCCGCGCGCCGAGAGCGCGATCACCGACAGGGCGCTCGGCATCCCGTGCGCGGCGAGCGTGGTGCCCTCGAGCGGGTCGACCGCGATGTCGACCGCCGGGGGCGAGCCGTCGCCGATCTGCTCGCCGTTGTAGAGCATCGGCGCCTCGTCCTTCTCGCCCTCGCCGATCACGACGACACCGTCCATCGAGACCGACTGCAGCATGTAGCGCATGCCGTCCACCGCCGCCTGGTCGGCGGCCTCCTTGTCGCCGCGGCCCACGAGCGGAGCCGCCGCGAGGGCCGCCGCCTCGGTCACGCGCACGAGCTCGAGCGCGAGGTTGCGGTCCGGCCGCGGTGATCCGTCGCCGTTGGCGCTCACAGCACTCCCGGCGGCTTGCGTCGTGCCGCCGTCTCCTGCGAGCGCCAGATCGAGCCGGCCAGGATCAGCAGCCCGCCGGCCATCGCGACGAACCAGCCGACGGTGACGCTGGTCTCACCCGGCGGCGTCCCGGG
>JASLHP010000033.1 GCA_030149625.1 Solirubrobacteraceae bacterium | reverse complement strand
CGCCCATCAACGGCCGCTTGCCACGGTCGCGATCGCCGCCGGCGCCAAACACGCAGATCACGCGACCGCGCTCGCCCGCCGCGCCGCCGAAGCGCGCGGCGCCTGGATCGAGGATCTCGCGCGCCGCACGCAGCACGTTCTCCAGCGAGTCGGGCGTGTGAGCGTAGTCGACGAGCACCGCGAAGCGCTGGCCCGCCTCCACCGGCTCGAAGCGGCCCGGCACACGCACGCCGCGCTCGAGCGACGCCACCAGCACATCGAGATCCACGCCCAGCGCGTGCGCCGCCGTCAGCGCACCCAGCGCGTTGGCCACGTTGAAGCGTCCCGGCATCGGCAGCGTCACCTCGCGAACGCCCACCGGCGCGCGCAGCGTGAAGCGGCAGCCGCCGAAGCCGCAACGCACGTTCGTCGCGCTGTAATCGGCTGGCGCCTGCACCGCGAACGTCAGCGCGCCGTCGAGTTCCCGCGCGAGGCGCTGTCCGTATGGATCGCCGACGTTGACAACGCTCACACGCGGCGGCTCGGCCGACGCGAACAGCCGCCGCTTGGCCTGGAAGTACGCCTCCATGTCCGCGTGGAAATCGAGGTGGTCCTGCGTGAGGTTCGTGAAGATCGCCGCCGCGAACGGGGTCGCATCGACGCGCCCCAGCGCCAGCGCGTGCGAGGAGACCTCCATCGCGCATGCGTGCTCGCCGCCGTCGAGCATCGCGCGCAGATCCTCCTGCAGGTCGATCGCCTCCGGGGTCGTGCGCGCCACCTGGCGCTCTTCGCCGCCGATCACGGACTTGATCGTGCCGAGCAGGCCGCAGCGCACGCCGCCCGCCTCCAAGAGCTCACGCACCAGATAGGCGGTGGTCGTCTTGCCGTTCGTGCCGGTCACGCCCACGACGCGCAGCTCGCGCGCCGGCTCGCCGTAGAAGCGCGCCGCCGCCGGCGCCATCGCCGCACGCGCGGAGTCCACCACCACTTCCGGCGCGCCCAAGCCCAGCGGACGCTCCACGACGAGCGCGGCGGCGCCCGCGCGCACCGCCTCCGGCGCGAACTCGTGTCCGTCGCTGCGAAAGCCGCTAACGCAGAAGAACAGGTCCCCCGGCGCAACCTCACGGCTGTCATAGGCCAGGCCCGTGATCTCCACGCCGGCCGCCTCGCCCGCCGGGTCCGCGGCGATCAACGCGTCGAGTCGCATGCGCTGATGCTACTCAAGGGGTAGGAGGCCGCTCGTGCTCCGGCGCCCGTGGCTGGAGGCCCAGCCCTTCGACCACGCTCGCGACGCGCCCGCGCCCGCGCCCGCGCCCCGCGGTTATCCCGGAGCGATGCCGAGGTACGGCAGCGCGAAGCTCATGATCTGCGCGAACGCCGGCGCCGCGACCGTGCCGCCGAAGATCGAGCCCGAGGTCGGTTCGTTGACGACCACCGCGCACAGCAACTGCGGGTCGTCGGCCGGCGCGAAGCCGATGAACGAGGCCACATACGCGCTTTTCGAGTATTCGCCCGTCGCCGCGTCGACCTTGCTCGCCGTGCCCGTCTTGCCAGCCAGTTCATAGCCGGGAATCGAGACCTCGCTGGCCGTGCCTTCCGGCCCGAGCACGCCCTTGAGCATGTGGCGCAGCTCGGCCGCCGTCGTCGAGGAGATCACTCGGTGCCCCGTCGGCTGCGGCCGCGGGCGCCCGCCGATCGCCTGCACGATGTGCGGCGGGCGCAGGATGCCGCCGTTGGCGATCGCCGCGTACGCAGTCGCCATCTGCATCGGCGTCACCAGCTCGCCCTGGCCGATCGGCAGGTTGCCCATCGAGGACCCCGAGTATTCGCCCAACGGCAGCGTCGCGCCCTTTTCCTCGCCCGGAAGGTCGACGCCCGTGCGCGCCCCGAAGCCGAAGCGGTGGACCCATTCGTTGAAGCGCGGCGCGCCGTCGAGCGCCCCGATCTTGATCGCGCCGACGTTGCTCGAGCGCGCCAGGATCTGCGCCGTCGTCAGCGTTTCTTCGGGGTGTTCGGTGTCATCGTGGATCGTCCTTTCGGCGACCTGGATCTGGTCGGGGATGTTGAACGGCGTGCTCGGCGTGATCAGCCCCGCTTCGAGCCCCGCCGACACCGCCACCACCTTGAACGTCGAGCCCGGTTCGTAGTCGAGACCGACGGCGCGGTTCTCGAGCGCTTCGGACATCTGATCGGGCGTGTATCGACTTGGATCGTTGACGTTCAGCTGCGGCCAGTTCGCCAGCGCCAGGATCGCGCCGGTGCGCGGATCCATCACGATCGCCGTCGCGTCTTTCGGCGCGAACACGCGCGCGACCGCCCCGAGCACGTCTTCCGCGCGCTGCTGGATGTTCGTATCGAGCGTCAACGTCAGCGACTTGCCCGGCGACTCCCGGTGCGGTTCGCTGATCGACACCGGCTGACCGATGGCGTCGCTGATCACCCGCCGCTGACCCGCGTGGCCTTCGAGCAGCGAGTTGCGCGAATACTCGAGACCCGCCAGCCCGTCGCCTTCGGCGCCGACCACGCCGAGCACCTGCGCCGCGAGCGTCCCACGCGGATACACACGGCGCATCACCGGCGTGCCGGTCACGCCCGCGATCCGCAGCGCCAGCACCTCCTGCGAAGCCTTCGCCGGCAGCGTGCGCGCCAGGTATACGAAGCCACGCCGTTCCGAGAGCTTCGTCAGGACGCTCGCCTGCGTCTGACCGAGCAGCGGTGCCAGCCTCCTCGCCGCCGCGAGCGGATCGGCGATCAGATACGGGTCCGCCGAGATGTCCTGCGCCGGTTCGGAGACCGCCAGGTCGACCCCGTTGCGATCCGTGATCGTGCCGCGCGGCGCCGTCACCGTTTCATAGCTCAGCTGCTCGTCGCTCGCCGCCTTGCGCAACGTGCCACCACGCAGCACGCCCAGATACACGGTGCGCCCCGCGGCCACGACCAGCAGCACCAAGAACAGCCCGAAGATCAGGCCCATGCGACGTTGAACGTCGGCCACCGCCTATCCCGCGCCCGTCGATTCCGTCCCGCCGCCCGTCGGTTCGGTCCCGCCCGCCGCGCCCGTCGGCGCAGATGCGGGCGCCGCCGCTTCGCGTGTGGGCACGGCTTCATCGGTGGCGCTCGCGGCGGCCTGCGCCGAGCTCGCGGCGCTCGTTTCGCCGTCGGCTTGCTCCCCGCTCTGAGCCTGCGGCGCACTCTGCTGCGCCGCGCCCGTGGAGCCCGGCGTTTCGGGGCTTTCCGTGCTCGCGCTCGAGGCCGTCGGCGACGCGACCGCTTCGCTCGAGCCCGCGGCAGTCGTCGAGCTCGCGCCGCCGGAGGCGCCTGCGACAGGCCTGCCGAGCGCCGCGGCCGCGCGCGAGACGTCCGCCGGCGGATAGGAAGTCAGGAAGCGCAGCGAGCTGACCGGCACCAGCTGCATGCCCAGACGCGCAGCCCGAGCCTCCACCCGTTCGCCGCCCGCCAATTCCGAGTCTTCGATGCTGAGCGCCGCGTCATCGCTCTGCAGCTGCGCCTCGCGCCCGAGCGCGCGTCCGATGTTCGCGTTCAGTTGCAGTACCAGCAGCTGCAGCGTCACGATCCCGATCAGCGCAAACGCGATCACACCGATCCAGATCCGTCCGCGGATCAGCCGGTCGATCGCGCCGTGGGTCGCGACGCTGCCGATCGCATCGAGCAGGCCGAGCACGAGGCCGCGTTCGAGCGGCGCCGCGGCGGGCGCGGACCCGCGCGACGGTTGGCCCGCCGGCTTGCGAGCAGGTCCGGATACGAGTCTCGGTCCGGGCGGGGCCCCCCGCCGTAGCGGCGGCGGCCCCAACCCCCCCCCGGGGCGCGGATGGGCGGCGGCGCGGGGGCGGACCCGCGCCCAACCCCCCCCAAGGACAACCGTATTGGCGCCCGC
>JASLHP010000014.1 GCA_030149625.1 Solirubrobacteraceae bacterium | reverse complement strand
CGTGCCGCTCGGGCGCACCGTCACGAACCCCGTCAACGGCGAGCAGATCCCGATGTACGTCGCCGACTACGTGCTGATGGAGTACGGCACCGGCGCGATCATGGCCGTGCCCGGCCACGACGAGCGCGACCACGCGTTCGCCACCGCCTTCGAGCTGCCGATCCGGCGCGTGATCCTCCCGCCGAACGCCGACGACGCCGCTGCGGCCGCGCCCGGCGCATCGCCTCCGGACGGGGAGGACGGCGCGGCGGGCGAGCTTCCATATGTTGGCGACGGCACGCTCGTGGGCTCGCATCCAGACTTCGACGGCATGCCCAATCGCGAGGCGCTCGGCGCGATCGTCGCGTGGCTCGACCGCGAAGGCAAGGGCCACGCCTCCGTCAACTATCGCCTGCGCGACTGGCTCGTCTCGCGCCAGCGCTACTGGGGCGCGCCGATCCCGATCCTCCACTGCGACAGCTGCGGCATGGTGCCCGTGCCCGACGAGCAGCTGCCGGTCGAGCTGCCCGACATCGAGGACTACACGCCCAAGGGACGCTCGCCGCTGGCCGCCGCCGAGCAATGGGTCAATACGAGCTGCCCCGAGTGCGGCGGCAGCGCGCGGCGGGAGACCGACACGATGGACACGTTCGTCGACTCCTCGTGGTACTACCTGCGCTACTGCGACGCGAGCAACCACGTCGCCGCATGGGATCCGGCGGCGCTGCGCGAGTGGATGCCAGTCGACCAGTACATCGGCGGCGTCGAGCACGCGATCCTGCACCTCATGTACGCGCGCTTCTTCACGAAGGCGCTCGCCGACCTCGGCCATCTCGGCTTCCAGGAGCCCTTCCAGGCGCTGTTCACGCAGGGCATGGTGACGAAGGACGGCGCCAAGATGAGCAAGTCCAAGGGCAACGTCGTCTCGCCCGCGTCGATCGTCGAGCGCGTCGGCGCCGACACCGCGCGCGCGTACATCCTGTTCGTCGGACCGCCCGATCAGGATGCCGACTGGGCCGACGAGGGTGTCGACGGCGTGCATCGCTTCCTCTCGCGGTTGTGGCGGCTCGCCGCCGAGACCGCAGAGCGCGCGGGCGCTCCCCGCGCGGTGCCATCTCCGGCGCCAGAGCCCAGCGGCCCCGAGTCGTTCGATGGTGACGATCTCGTGCTGATGCGCAAGGCGCACTGGGCGATCGACAAGGTCAGCGGCGACCTGCGCCGATTTGCCTTCAACACGGCGATCGCGGCGGTGATGGAGCTGCTGAACGACTGCTCGCGGCTGCGCGAGTCGGCCGCGACAGAGACCCTGCGCTTCGCTCTCAGCACCGCCGCCTCGCTGCTGTTCCCGTTCGCGCCGCACGTGTGTGCGGACATCTACGACCTGCTGACCGGCGAACGTGTGTGGGAGCAGCCGTGGCCGCAGGCCGAGGAGGCGCTGCTCGAGCGCGAGGTGTACGAGCTCGTGTGCCAGGTCAACGGCAAGGTGCGCGACCGCGTGCAGGCGAGCGCTGACGCGAGCCCGGAGGCGCTCAAGGAGCTGTGCCGCGCGGCGCCCAACGTGATGGCTCACGTCGACGGCAAGCAGATCGTCAAGGAGATCGTCGTCCAAGGCAAGCTCGTGAACCTCGTCGTGCGCTGATGGCCGAGCTGAAGCCCGCCTACCTGATCCACGGCGACGACCACGGCGCGGTGGCCGAGCGGCGGGCCGGCCTGCGCACGCTGGTCGAACGGCAGCAGGGAGGCGGCGCGAGCATCGAGCTGCTGGAAGGCGATGCCGCCGCGCCCGCCGGCGTCGCCGATGCGCTCGCCGCGATGACGCTCGCGATGGGTCAGCGCGTGATCATCGTCGAAGGCGCCGAGCGCTGGCGCGAGGCCGACATCACCAAGCATCTCGCCGCGGCGCTCGCGGAGATCCCGCCCGAGACGACGCTCGCGATCTTCGCCCGCGAGGAGGCGCGCGCCAAGGCGCCGGCGGCGCTGCACACGCTCGTCAAGAAGGCCGGCGGCCAGATCGTCGCGCAGATGACCGTCAAGCCGTGGGAGCTAGCCAAGTGGGCGCGCGAGCAGGCCAGCCGCCTCGGCGTCTCGCTCGACGCGGCCGCGTCGAAGGCGTTCGTCGCGCAGGTCGGCGAGCGTCAGCAGCGGCTGCTGCGCGAGCTCGAGAAGCTCGCGCTCGAAAGCGACGGACAGGCGACGATCGGCGTCGAGGCCATCGAACGCCGCGCCGCGCATTCGAGCGAGTGGCGCGCGTACGCGCTCGCCGACGCGCTCGTCGGCGCCGACGCGCGCGAGGCGACGCGCTCCTACCTGCGCTTGCGCGAGCAGGGCGAGCGCGTGTCCGGCCTCACCTACCTGATGGCCCAGCGCCTGCGCGACGCCGTCGCGGTCGCGCAGCGCCTGCAGGCGGGCGAGTCCGTCGCGGAGGTGAAGCGCGGTCTGCGCATGCCCGCGCGCGCAGCCGAGCGCTTTGTCGCGGACGTCGCGCGCAGCGACGTCGCAAAGCTGCAGGCGGCGCTCGGCACGCTCGCCGACCTCGAGCTCGACACGCGCGGAGGCGCGCCGCTCACGAGCAGCCGCACGCCGCTAGCGCCGATGTCCGAGGACACGCTCGCGCTGCGCGCGGTCGAGACGATCAGCTCCTCTTAGGAGCTGAAATACGGCGAAAGAGGCCGGCCGCTAGGTGCGGCGGGCAGAGCTACTTGCCACCGGCGGCTAGGGTTCTAGCCGCGCGGGACTTCTTGCGTGCGCCTGTGTTCTTGTGCAGCGCGCCGCGCTTGACGGCCTTGTCGATCGTGCTCACGAGCTCGCGGTGCGTGGCGCCGGCGGCATCCTTCTCGCCGCCCTCGACCTGCGACTCGAGGCTGCGGAAATAAGTCTTGATCGTGGACGTGTAGCGGCGGTTCTCCAAGCGCTCGCGCTCGGCGCGCAGGATCCGCTTCTTCTGTGAGTGGATGTTGGCCATGGCTAGATGCGCGAAGCGCCGCAGGGGCTACCCGAGCGTGCCGCGGAGCGCCGTACTATAGCGGCCTTGTCCGCCAGCGCAGAAGCCTTCGGCGAGGAGCCCGTCGTTCCCGAGCCGCCGAGCGGCGGCGGCCACGGCGGACGGGTCGCGCGGAACACCGCGATCTTCTCGTTCCTGACGGGCATCTCGCGGGTCGTGGGGCTGCTGCGCGAAGTCGTGTTCGCGAGCTACTTCGGCACCTCGGGCTTCGCGTCGGCGTACGCGATCGCCTACCAGGTGCCGAACTACATCGCGCAGCTGTTCGCGCAGTCGGCGCTGTCGGCGGCGTTCGTGCCGGTGTTCACGGACCTGCTGCAGAAGGGGCGCCGCAACGAGGCGGTGCGCCTCGCCTCGACGCTGTTCTGGATCATGCTGATCGGGCTCGGCGCGCTCACGGCCGTGTTCATCCTCGCGGCGGGGCTCGTGATGCCGCTGTTCATCGGCTCGACGTTCAACCACGCGCTGAACGAGCTCACTGTCGGCCTCTCGCGGGTGCTGTTCCCGGTGATCCTGCTGCTCGGCCTCAACGGCCTGCTCGTGGGCGTGCTGCAGTCCTACGACCACTTCACGATCCCCGCGCTGTCACCCGCCGTGTGGAACCTCGTGATCATCGTGCTGCTCGTGGTGCTCGCGCCGCACTTTCACGGCGAAGACAAGATCTACGCGTTCGCGATCGGCATCCTCGCTGCGACCGTCGTCCAGGTGTTGATGGCGTTCGCCGCGCTCGGTCGCATCGACTTTCGCCTGCGCGTCCACATCGACTGGCGCGACCCGCGCATCAGGCAAGTGTTCGCGCTGATGCTGCCCGTGATGCTCGGCCTCGGGATCGTCAACCTCGACCAGCTGATCAACGCGGCGATGGGCAGCCTCGTCTCAAACCAGATTCAGGCCATCGAAAAATCCCGCCACCTCGTCCCGGGTCCGCCGGCGCATCGGGGCGGCCACGTGCTGGTTGTAGCGGTGGGCGGCCTGGGCGGACTTGTCGGTGGCCACGTCGCGGGC
>JASLHP010000395.1 GCA_030149625.1 Solirubrobacteraceae bacterium | reverse complement strand
TTACACAACCCCTACGCCCAACTGCGCTGCGACTTAGCGGCCTCGCGCACGATCAGCTTTCACTCACCAATCGATCCCCAGGAGGTTCGATCCGATGTCCATTTCCAGGCTACTTGGCGCGACGATGGTCGCGGGCGCGCTCGCGAGCGGCGGCGCGGCAGCCGGCATCGCGAGCGCCGGCGCTACGACAACCATGCAGAGCACGACCTCGACGACCGACACGAGCACGCAGACGACCAAGCCGGCGACGTCGGCCCCGACGCGCTCGGCGCCGGCCACGAAGGCGGCCGCGCCGAGCGGCAAACCATGCCCCGGCATGGGTTCCGCGACGAGCAGCGGCTCGAGCCCTGGCTCCAGCTACGACACAGGGCCTCCGGGCGCGAGCTCGCAGTGATCGCACGGCTCGATGGCCGGCGAGAAAGACCCGAGGTGGACGGGCCGCCAGCGCGCTCGTCTACTTCGGCGCCGTCCACGACGGCAGCCTTCCGCTGAGCCGATTCCCCGCCCCGCGAGGTCCGCTGCAAGCTGCGTTGCAAGACTCGCGAGTTTTGTGGGTAAATGCCCCTGTCAACGTCCGTCCACGGGGTCCAGGAGGGGTAATCGTCGCGCGCGCGCCAGCCGAGCGGTTACCGGTGGAGCTCGATCAGGCCACATATCCGGAACGGATCGCAAGCCGCTCGTCGTGGCTGTGTCGCGACGACGCCGACCGCGAACGCATGCTCGACATGGAGGAGCGAGTACGCCCTTCGCGACAGCGTGCGCTTGCGATCCTCGCCGTGGCGATCGTGGCGGTCGGCCCGTGGCTCGGATGGTGGCCGCTGCTGTTCCTGATTCCCTCGGCCGCGTTCTTCGCGGCCGCGGACCACTTCCTCACACGAGTGGCGCGGCCAGAGCTCGTCATGTTCGCGGCGTGGATCGGCAGCGAGGTCACGATCGCGGGCGCGGTCACGCTGGAGGGGCATGCGGGCGTCGTCGCGCTCTCGTGGCTGGCGATCCCCGTGATCACGTTGAGCACTCGCTTCTCGACGCGCGGCGTGGTCGCGGGCGTGGCGATCGCGAGCGCGCTCGTGCTCGCCGTCGGCTTCGCGACGGCACCCCACTCTCTGCTGAACGCTCCGTACCTCGCGATCGCCCCGCTCGCGCTCGTGCTTTGCGTCGCGGTGCTCTCGACGCCACTGATGCACTCCGACATCCAGCACCGCAGCGACGCGGTGATCGACCAGCTCACCGGCATGCTCAACCGCAAGGCGCTCGGCGCGCGGACGCACGAGCTCGCACAGCAATCGGCGGTCACGGGCGAGCCGATCGGCGTGATCGTCGCCGACCTCGACCGCTTCAAGCGCGTCAACGACACGCACGGGCACGCCGTCGGCGACATGGTGCTCAAGGAAGTCGCCTACCTGCTGCGCAAGCAGCTGCGCGCGTTCGATCTTGCCTACCGCCTCGGCGGCGAGGAGTTTCTGATCCTGGTCCCCGGCTCCGACCTCGAGCACGCGACCGAGCTGGCCGATCGGCTGCGTGAGCGGATCGCCGCCGAGCCGCTCGGTGAAGGTCTCGCGGTGACGATGAGCCTCGGCGTCGGCGCCTCCGCGCGCAGCGAGCGATTCGACTACAACGCGGTGTTCGCCGAGGCGGACGCGGCGCTGTATCGCGCCAAGCGCAGCGGGCGCAACCGCGTGTGCGCCGCCGAGCATCGCGAGCGGGCGTCCCGCGGCGCGAACGAGACGGGCTCCCTGCTTCCCACGGCCAGCACGGCCGCGCTTGCGTGATCGCCGGCCTGGGGGCAGCTCACAGCTCGATCACGCTGCGGATGCCGTCCTGTGCCTCCATCAGCTCGAAGCCGCGGTTGATATCGCTGAGCGGCAGTCTGTGAGAGATGAACGGGTCGACATCGATCTCGCCGGCGAGATAGCGATCCACGAGCGCGGGCACATCTTCGCGCCCCTTCAAGCCTCCGAACGAGGAGCCGCACACGCGCCTGCCGGTGATCAGCAGGCGCGGTACCACGTCGAGTGTCTCACCGCGGCCGGCGACGCCACAGACGGTGCACAACCCCCAGCACATGCGCGCGGCCTCGAGCGCCTGGCGCATGACGGCGACGCTGCCAGTCGCCTCGAACGTGTAGTCGGCGCCGAAGCCGCCGGTCATCTCGAGGATCCGCGCGACCGTGTCAGCGCCGCCGACGAGCAGATCGGTGGCTCCCTGCCCACGCGCGAGCTCGAGCCGCTCGGGCGAGAGATCGACGCACACGATCCGCTCGGCGCCCCGCAGGCGTGCACCGGCGACGGCGCCCAGCCCGACCATGCCGGCGCCGAACACGACGCACGTGGCGCCCTCGCGGACCGCCGCCGTCTTGATCGCGGCTCCCAGCCCGGTCGACAGGCCACAGGCGAACAGGCAGGCGCGGTCCAGCGGCGCCTGCGGGTCGATGCGCGCGAGCGCGATCTCGGGCATCACCGTGTACTCGGCGAACGTCGACGTGCCCATGAAGTGGCGCAGCGGCTCCCCGTCGCGCGACAGGCGCGTGGTGCCGTCCGGCAGATACCCGAGGTTCTGCTGCTCGCGAATCGCCAGGCACAAGTTCGTCAGCGGGCTGACGCAGTGCACGCACTCGCCGCACTGTGGCGAGAACAGCGTCACAACGTGGTCGCCCTCGCGCACGAGCGTCACGTCGGCGCCGCAGCGCTCGACGACGCCGGCGCCCTCGTGGCCGAGCACCGTCGGCGCGTAGCCGGAGGGGTCGACGCCGGAGGCCGTGTACATGTCGGTGTGACACACGCCGCATGCCTGCAGGCGCACGAGCACCTCGCGCGGACCGGGCTCGGCCAGCTCGAGCTCCTGCACGACGAGCGGCTTGGCGAACTCCTCGAGGACGGCCGCGCGAATCCTCATCGTCTCACGACGCCGCCCGCGCCAGCAGTTGCTCCTCGCCGGCCAGCGTCTGGCTGGTGGCGCTCGAGATCTCGACAGCGGTCAGCTCGCCCGGAGCCGCGAGACCGCTGAAGTTGACGGCTTTGTTGTGGCGCGTGCGACCGCGCAGGCGCTCGGGGTCGGTGCGCGAAGGGCCTTCGACGAGCACCTCGAGCGTGCGTCCCACGAACCGCTGGGCGCGCTCGCGCGCGCGGCGCTGCACCACCTCCAACAGCTCCTGCATGCGCTCCACCTTGAGCGGGTGCGGCACGAGCCCCTCGGTGATCGTCGCCGCCTCGGTGCCGCGCCGCGGCGAGAACACGAACGTGAACGCAGCGTCGTAGCCGACCTCCTCGACGACCGCGAGCGTCTCGCGAAAGTCTGTGTCGGTCTCCCCCGGGAACCCGACGATGATGTCCGTCGTGAGCGCTACGTCGGGCACGTGCTCGCGGATCATCGCGACGCGCTGCAGGTAGCGTTCGCGATCGTAGGTGCGCCGCATCGCCTTGAGCACGCGGCTGGAGCCAGACTGCAGCGGCAGATGGATGTGCTCGCACACGCTCGCGAGCTCGGCGTGCGCGCGGATCACGTCTTCGCGCATGT